>JAJRPY010000053.1 GCA_024280535.1 Gammaproteobacteria bacterium
AAAATTCAATTTTTGTTTAATTGGTGATTTTCTTAAACCCAACCCTAGCAGAGCTAAGGTAGGGTTTAAAAAATTGCCAAGTGAATGAAAAGTGGATTTTTGATGATTATTCATATTTATGCAAAGGTCTCTATTAGAATATAATTGCCGATTTGGCGACCCAGAAACCCAGCCTATTATGATGCGTTTACAGTCTGATTTGGCAGAATTATGTTTATTAGCCGCCCAACAGAAATTAGACCAGGCAAATATTGAATGGGACGAGTGTTCATCAATGGGTGTGGTGTTGGCAGCAAACGGCTATCCAAATGCTTATCCCTCAGGCGAGGTGATTGGACTGCCAGAAGACAGCGTATCGGCAAAAGTATTCCACGCCGGCACTAAGATGGATGGCGCGCAAGTGGTTAGCAGTGGCGGACGTGTTCTTTGTGCTACCGCACTGGGCACGGATATTAAGGACGCACAAAAAAATGCCTACGCATTATTAGCAAAAATTAACTGGGAAAATGCTTGTTATCGTACTGATATTGGTTTTAAGGCGATTAGTAGTTAAGGCTGTATTAAGGGCTATTAATTCTTAATTCATAAGTTTGTATATTGAATTAACCCTGTCAGTATAGCATATAGGTTAAATATTTATTTTAATTACTAATTTATTAGTAATTAGTAATTAGAAACTAGAAGCTAGAAATTAAGATTATAATAACACTTTCATTAATAAGGTGTGTTATGAACATTGTCTCACCCCCTAAAATATCTTTGGAAGCGTTACTTGCTTTAATGCATAAAAAAGTGCAACAAGGCATTATACTCAGTATCACGGATGACAAAAAACGCTATTTGCATTGGGATAAATTACGCCATTTGGCAGTGCCAGACAAGTTTGATGATATTGAGCAATATTGGCATTGTATTAAATTTTCACGCCTGTATCAACAAAAAGTCTTACCTTTTGCGGAGGAATTTTCTTTTGTTTTAACTGATGATATTCAACAAAACATCCATCAAATAGATTCAAAAATGCGCGGCTCAATTGAGGCTGAAAATATCGGTAATAATAAAGACAGGTACATTATTAGTTCGCTGATTGATGAGGCAATTAGTTCGTCGCAATTAGAAGGCGCAGCCACCACTAGAAAAGTGGCGCGCGATATGTTGAAACACGGCAAAACGCCCAAAGACTATTCGCAACGAATGATTCATAATAATTACCAAGCAATTGAATTTATTAATCAGCATCAACAAGACGAGTTAACCCCCAGTTTGATTTTGCAATTGCATGCTGTGGTTACTAATGAAACGATGGACAGTTCAGAGGTTGGAAAACTCAGGCAAGATAATGAGGTTAATGTAGTTGATAATAGAACGGGGGCTATTTTGCATCATCCGCCTGATTTTCAAGAGTTAAGCGCTCGGTTAGTAGTTTTATGTGATTTTGCTAATGGTAAGTCACCTGATTATTTTATTCATCCTATTATTCGAGCAATTGTTGTGCATTTTGCGTTGGCATACGACCATCCGTTTGCTGATGGTAATGGACGCACTACCAGGGCGTTGTTTTATTGGGTGGTGTTAAAAAATAATTATTGGTTATTCCAATATATCACCTTATCCACTTATATTAAAGAGGCACAGGTTCAATATGGCGAATCTTTTTTAAAGGTTGAAAGTGATGAGTTTGATTTGACTTACTTTATTAATAGTCAACTTAAGTTTATCTCTCAATCCATTGATGGGTTATTTAATTATGTTGATAAAAAACAACAGCAACAGCAACAGACACATAGTTTGTTAAGCCATTATTTAAGTAACGGCAAGATTAATTCACGCCAAGCCATGCTGATTCAACGTGCGCTGAAGCATGCAGGCTCAATTTATACCATTCAAGGGCATAAAATTTCACACGCCATCAGTTATCAAACGGCAAAAACCGATCTGGTGGGTTTGTCAAAACTTAATTTATTGCAACAATCCAAACAAGGTCGCGCCTTTGTCTTTATCGCGCCGAATGACTTAGAACAACGTATTAAAGCATATCGATGATTATTGTCGGCGTGGACGAGGTGGGTCGGGGTTGCTTGGTGGGTAATGTGGTGGCAGGGGCAGTGATTTTGCCGGATGATTTTAATCTGCCAGAATTGACTGATTCCAAAAAACTTAGCGAGAAAAAACGCGATATATTATATGCACAAATTACCCAAGCATGCCAATGGGCAGTCGGCGAGGCCAGTGCTGCTGAAATTGATGAAATTAATATTTTACAAGCCACAATGTTGGCAATGCAGCGCGCAGTGGCTAGGCTCAATGTTCTATATAATCGGGTTTTGGTGGATGGCAATCGTTGCCCAAAATTGGCGCATTGCACGGCTATTATTAAAGGCGATTTGACTGAACCCGTTATTTCTGCCGCCTCAATTATTGCCAAAGTAACGCGCGACCGACAAATGATTGAATTAGATGCGCAGTTTCCACAATATGGTTTTGCTCAGCATAAGGGCTATGGCACCAAAAAACACTTGCAGGCATTGGCAGAATTTGGCATTATTCATACCCAGCATAGACTGAGTTTTGCCCCTGTTAGGCGCGTGCAGAAAAATCACTAAAAACGCACCTCGAGTTTTTGTCTAAGGTTTTTAAGTGCTGCTTTTTTTCTGTGCAGCAAGTTTGCGTTGACGATCACGCTTAATTTCAATGGCAGGACGTGTTTTTAGATAGTCAAATATTTTAATCACTTTTTTAACAAATTTTGCTTTAGCGGCAGTTTTAACCGCTTTATTGGCTTCGCGTTTGGTCACAGCACCCATTAAATAAACATTTTGACGCTCAGTCATTACCCGAACATGCGTTGGGTGAAAAACCTCTTGATCGTGGAATAATGCCTCTACTTGCGCGGTAATGGCGGCGTCTTTGGCGCGACTTAACAGACTGCTGGTCGCGCCAATGGCAGTTTCATTGGATACCTGTGTAATTTTAATATCTTGCGCCTTGGCTTGACGAGTGATATATCGGCGTAGCGCATTGCTAGGCACCTCGCCTGTGATTAATACTTTTTTATTATGCACCATAAAGTTTAGATGGGCTTCGTCTAACCTATCTTCGGTTGTTGACCAGGTGAATAAATTAAAGGCAATGGTTCGGTCGTCTAATATTTCGCCAATGGTACGTCGGTCGTTGTTAATGGAGATTACTGTACTTAGTGTGGAGGCACCTGGGATAATGCTCCAACAGCCTGTTAAGAGTAGAGCGTGTATAAAGATGAGTGATAATATAATTTTTTTCATGATGATTTAAGCGTCAAAAGCATCTTTAATCCAAGTAATTTTAGGACATTTTAAATCAAATTCCAAGCCAACAACATCAAATCGGCAGACGGGTTCATCATATTGATTGTGTTGTTGTAAATATTGCTTGGCAGCGCGAATTAATTTGGCTTGCTTGGCGTGCGTTACCGTATCTATTGGTGAACCAAAATCAGAATTTTGACGATAGCGAACTTCGATAAAAACCAAAGTATTCAACTCAATATCTAGCATAATAAGATCTATTTCACCAAAACGAGTTAAATAATTTTGCTCAATCAATTGTAGCCCCTGCTCAGTTAAATAACGCAGGGATAGGCGCTCTGCTTGATTGCCAATTTTTCTTTTAAAACTAAACATGTCCGGAACCCTTTATATTGTTGCCACCCCAATTGGAAACCTTGATGATATCACGTTTAGAGCCGTTGATACCTTAAAATCAGCCGATCTTATTTTGGCTGAAGACACACGTCATTCAAAAATCTTGATGAATTATTATGATATCAATACCCCAATGCGGGCATTTCATGAGCATAATGAGCAGCACCAATCAAGTGCGGTGATTGAAGCACTATTAAGCGGGCAAAATATGGCGCGGATTAGCGATGCTGGTACCCCATTAATTAGTGACCCTGGCTATGTATTGGTGCATAAGGCCAAGCAAGCAGGCATTAAAGTGTCGCCTATGCCTGGCCCAAGTGCTGTGATTAGTGCCATGAGCGTTGCAGGTATTGCCACAGACCAATTTGGTTTTTTTGGATTTTTGCCGAGTAAACAAACTGCCAGAATTAAAGCCCTTCAAATTATCGCGCATCGTGATCAAACGGTTATTTTTTACGAATCCCCAAAGCGCATATTAGCCTGTACTAAGGATATGCTCACCGTACTGGGCGATCAGCGCATAGTGTGCTTGGCAAAAGAGTTGACCAAGTCATTTGAAACCATCAAAACCGACACATTGCCCGCATTACTGGATTATTTACAAGCAGATACTGGGCATCAAAAAGGCGAGTTTGTTATTTTGATTGCTGCCATTGAAAAAAATAATAGGGTCAAAGGCGAAGCACAATTAGATAAAATATTACCCATTTTACTGGCAGAAATGGGCACCTCAACAGCTGCCAAATTAGCAGCAAAAATAACTGGTATCGATAAAAAACACTGCTACCAACGCGCAATAGATTTATAAGGAAACAATATGAATTTTTACACTCGGCATATTTTCTTTTGCAATAACCAGCGAAAAAATGGCAAGGGTTGTTGTTCTCAGCTCGGCGCCAAGCAAATGTATCGTTATGCCAAAGACAAATGTCGCGATAAGGGCATACTAGGCAAAGGCAAAATCGGCGTCAGCGAATCACGCTGTTTAGGGCGATGTGAGTTTGGGCCAGTGGCAGTGGTGTATCCTGATAATATTTGGTATCAATATATTGATGAAGAAGATATTGATGAAATTATCAGCGAGCATTTAATCGCAGGAAAAATAGTTAATCGATTAAAAATAAATGAGTCATGACAACTTAAGCGACTCTTTTTTGAACATTACAAGCAAAATTTTGTAAATATTTTGTTTGCGATTATTGAATCTAAACTCACATTCTTTTGAGTGTAAATGAAACTTCTTTTTATTCATTCCTTTAAGCTTTATCGGTACAATGTTCATAAATTTTAAATCAGCTATTGACAGACTTTTGATAAAAATCAGGTAAATTTGCCTGATTTAGTTTTTAATGCTGTGTATTGGGGTGATAATGCCTAATACTAATAGTTAGCTATAAAAATAAATTGCATCTAGGTTGCAGGAAAAGGTTAAGTGAATGAAGGTTGAAAGATTAAACAAAAAAGAACTCAATGTTTATTGTGAGAGTCTGGGTATAGAAACAAAGAAGAAAAAGAAGCAAGAATTAGTTCAGGCTGTTCACGAGCACGAAAGAGTCATAATAGATGAAGCGATCGCATCAGGAACCTGCTTAGAGTTACTGAAAACAAAAATTGGCGAATTAGCCGATGAGTATGCTCAAAACCTAGATGGGAAAATAACAGTCCGCAAGCAGGAAATGAAAGCTGATGATAATTCCCATTATCTGATATACAGAGTATTAGGAATCCCTAATGAAGAGGGTGTGCTAATTGACGAATATCAGAATACTGGTCGTTTTCTGTATAAATATGCTGGATCATTCTTAGAAGAAGCTGCATCAATGTGTTTGTTCTTTGCCAATAGTAAAGGTGGAAAGGTGCTTGTTGAAAACACTCAAGGGACAAAACCTAGAACATTCGAGATTGATTTCC
>JAJRPY010000054.1 GCA_024280535.1 Gammaproteobacteria bacterium
ACTAACAAATAACTCTTCTACAAAGGCAGTATATTTGTTGTTAATTTCACCCACTTGGGTAATTAATCGATTGTAAGCAATAGTTGCTGGAATGGCTGCAAACAAACCAAACGCAGTTGCAATAAGTGCTTCAGCAATACCAGGTGCAACAATTGAAATAGTCGCCTGCTTAACCGAAGCCAAACCAATAAAAGAATGCATAATTCCCCACACCGTTCCAAACAAACCAATATAAGGGCTGGATGAGGCAATCATAGCCAGTATGCTCAAGCCATGATCTAGGCGATTAACCTCATTATTAGCCGCCGTATTCATTGAACGATACGCGCGCTCGGAATTTAGCACCAAGGCCTGATTTGAGGTAGAAGCCGTATGGGTAAATTCACTATAACCGGCACCAAAAATACCCTCCATAGGCGTTCTATTAGAGGCTTTAGCTGGGATTTGACGACTATAAAATAAAGTCCAATCAGTCTCTGCTGACATATCATTGCGGAAAGTTTTAATGTCTTTATTGGCATCCATCAGTATTTTTTTCTTAGACATAATCAGTGTCCACGAATAAATACTCATCAGCACTAAAATAAACATAACCACCTGCACAACAAAGCCAGCACCGACGATTAGACTTAAAATTGATAAACTATTGTCCATTTATTTTCTCCAGAATATTATTTAATAATGGCGCTAAGCTTAACACTTTGCGCATTCAAAATTTATGCGTCAAATAATACCTTATTTTGCCAAAGAACCTTAATTTTTTTTTGCGAAAAAATCAAACCCAATTCTCAAATAATGAGCACCCTACTTGAATGGATTTAATGAGCAAAAATAACACTCCCACTCAATCCTCATTCAGCAAACATTCGCAACACCTAGCCCTCACCCCTTAAACAAGTCTTGATGTTCAGCAGATATTTGCACGCCCAAATGCTCATACGCCAACTTAGTCGCACTGCGCCCTCTGGGGGTTCGATGTATAAATCCTTGCTGAATTAAATAAGGCTCGACCATATCCTCCAGCGTGCCACGCTCTTCGCCAATCGCCGTGGCCAGCGTATCCAAACCAACAGGCCCGCCCGAAAATTTGTGGATAATAATAGACAAATAATCTCTATCCAACTGTTCCAGCCCCAATGCATCAACTTTTAAAGTGCTTAATGCCTCATTGGCAATTTGCTGATGAATAATACCCTCTGTTTTCACATCGGCAAAATCCCTAACACGGCGCAACAAACGGTTGGCAATTCGAGGTGTGCCGCGCGAACGCCTCGCTATTTCATACGCACCACTTGGCTCAATATCAATCTGCAAAATTCTGGCTGATCGCGCCACAATCACTTGCAAATCCTTATTATTATAAAATTCCAAGCGCTGAACAATGCCAAAACGATCACGCAAAGGCGAAGTCAACATACCTGCACGCGTGGTTGCGCCAATCAAGGTAAATGGCGGCAGGTCAAGTTGCACCGAATGCGCAGCCACCCCCTCCCCCACCATAATATCTAGCTTAAAATCTTCTAACGCCGGATACAAAATCTCTTCCACAATCGGATTTAAACGATGAATTTCGTCAATAAACAAAACATCGTAAGGCTCTAATTTCGTCAAAATTGCCGCTAAATCACCAGAACGCTCTAAAACTGGCCCCGATGTTTGCTTAAATCCCGCAGCCATTTGATTGGCAATAACATGCGCCAAGGTGGTTTTTCCAAGCCCTGGCGGCCCGTAAATCAAACAATGATCCAGCACATCCCCACGCTGTTTAGCCGCTTGAATAAACAGTGCCATTTGCGATTTAACATCGTCCTGCCCAATATATTCAGACAAACAATCTGGACGAACAGAGGTCATCACCCTATCTTCACCGCCTTGATCTGCCCCACCTACTAAAGAATCTTCTTCTATCATATTGATTTAATGAATTTTTACGTTATTTTAACTGATTAAGCTTGCCAAAAAATAGCTTGATTTTGGATTGGTGTGTTTTAATACCTAAAATGATGCCCCTACCATACGTATTTAATCCCAAGAGAGACAAATAAAATCGCAATAGCGGTAAAAATCAACGGCTTAATTATTTTATCACCCCGCTTAAGCGTCATATGACTGCCAATATAATTCCCCCCAATACTCGCCAACACCATCGGTATCCCAATCATAAACGCCATTTTCCCCGCAATAAAAAACGCAACAAACGCCCCAACATTAGAGGCCAAATTAAATATTTTTGACGTAGCCGACGATTCAACCAACGGCATACGAATTAAAAAATGCAACGCTAAAATTAAAATACTCCCCGTCCCCGGCCCGAAAAAACCATCATAAAACCCAACCACAAAACAAACCAACGGCAACACCAGCCTAATATCTTTTTTACTCGGCTGATACGCCTCACCCTCCGCATCCTTCCTAGGCATAAAAGAAAACAACAACCCAACAGGTATTAAAAAGAAAATAATCTGCCCAACTATCGATTCATCAATCGCCAGAATAACCTTCCCACCCATATAAGCCCCCACCAGCGCCGTCGGTATGCCATATCCCACCACTTTCCAAATTATTTTAGCGTTTTTAAAGTAATTATAAATAGCCGAAAAAGTACCCAACGTTGACACCAATTTTTCCTGCCCAAGCGCAAGCTGCGGCGGCATCCCCGTCAAAATAAACGCCGGCACCAAAATCAACCCCGCCCCACCTGCCACACTATCCAAAAACCCAGCCACAAAAGAAGCAACCACCAAAACCAATACGCCAATTAATAAATAATCCGCCAGTAATGAGCCTTCTATATACATTTTTTCCTTTTTTATAAAATCAATATTGGGTAATTAAGATTAAAATGAGGAGTGCCACAACCCCCGCTTAACTAGATACTAAACCAATATTTTACCCACTATTTTTGCATTGATAATTTTTTGTAGAATTTGAAACCATGGCACTCAACCTTTCCATAGTTTTTTTGTTTTTTGAGTTAATGTTTGTAGTTTAAAATCCACATAAGCAAAAAAAGTTTACAAAAGCCAACTGGGCTTTTTTACTTTCTATTTTTGAATTGGGGAAATTACCATTAACAAAGAATTAAAATTAACCGAAGTAAACAACATTGAGGATCTGTATGAAAACATAGAGCAAAGCAATAAATTGATTTTAAGCCCAAATATAAAATTTAAACACCTTGGTGGTACATCTGCCATTATTCAATTCCTGTGTTCGTGGCAAAGACAGCACCAAAAAGTTTTTATTGTTTTAGAGACCTTTGCATAAATCAACCCAAATTACACAAATCCAGTAAAATAACAACCATCTAAATAACCAGCAAAAACTAAAGATGTCTTGGAAAAACACACAACAAAACTCATTTGCA
>JAJRPY010000055.1 GCA_024280535.1 Gammaproteobacteria bacterium
CAAAAATTGCCTCTGACGAATGGGAAGACTTCTGCAAGAAAGGCGGCGGCCCAATCGTTGTAGGTGCGGTTCAAGGTGCATCTTGCTTTGGTCCGGCCTATGAATTTGCTTGTATTATGGATGTTGATCTTAGAAAACGCGGACTTAGGGACAAGTGCCCAATGACTTTCGTAACGCCCGAACCTTACATTGGGCATCTAGGGTTAGGCGGTGTTGGTGATTCCAAAGGTTTGCTGGAATCGGAGTTTAGACATCGTCATATTAAATGGTATATCAATAGTAAAATTGCCTCTGTCCAAGCAGACAAGGTTGTGCTAGAAAAATGTGATGATAAAGGCGAAGTTATTGATACCGTTGAAATTGCCACGGCCTATACAATGATGCTACCCGCTTTCAAAGGCGTTGATGTTGTTGCCAAATTAGCAGATGTTGATCCTGGTTTTGTTAATCCACGGGGTTTTGTAATGGTCAACAAATATCAGCAATCCCCTGTTAAGGATAATATTTTTTCAGTAGGGGTGAATATTGCCATCCCTCCTGTAGAAGCAACTCCTGTTATGTGTGGCACGCCAAAAACAGGCTATATGATTGAATCCATGGTATCTGCCGTGGTACATAATATTGAGGATATGATTAACGACAAAGCGCCGTCTAATATCCCAACTTGGAATGCAGTTTGTATTGCCGATATGGGCGACACAGGTGCAGCATTCGTTGCTATGCCGCAAATCCCACCTAGAAATGTAACCTGGGCAAAAAAAGGCAAAATGATGCACTTAGTCAAAATCGCCTTTGAAAAATTCTTTATTCGTAATATGAAAACAGGCAATACAGAGCCTGCTTATCAAAAATATATCTTTAAAATGCTTGGGATTGAGCGATTAAAGAAAAAATAGTTAAAGCAAAAAGCCGCGAAAGTGGCTTTTTTATGGCTAAAAATTATAGCGTTTGGCTACTTGCAATCATCTCTTCGGCGGCGTTGCGTGTTTTTTCAGTAATGCTTGAACCACCCAAGATACGAGCCACTTCATCAATTCTTTGAGTGGTTGAAAGGTGTTCAACGGCTGTTTGTGCACCGGCTTGATTTTGAGACTTGCTTACGCGCAGATGCTGATGACCAAAGGCGGCCACTTGTGCCAAATGGGTGATACAAATGATTTGATAATGCTGGCTAAGTTGTTTGAGTTTTTGCCCGACTACTTCAGCGACAGCGCCACTAATGCCTACATCAACCTCATCAAAAATAAGGGTTGGGGTGGATTCGTTGTGACTGCCCACCACGGAAATGGCCAGAGAAATGCGGGATAATTCACCACCTGATGCCACTTTTTTCAAGGGACTAAAATCCTGCCCCATATTGGTTTTTACTAAAAAATCAACGGTTTCATTGCCATTCAAATGCACGCCATCTATCTTTTGTTTTAGGCTAACGTTAAACGCACTACCGGGCATGCCAAGTTCCTGCATAGCGTCAGTTACCCGTTGCGACAACACTTGCGCCTTTTTTTCCCGCGCCGTAGATAAAGCCTGCGCTTTTATGTGATAGCGTTCAGCAATTGAGCTTAGCTGCTGATTTAGCTCAGCAATTGAACTACTGCCACTGCCAATATCGTTAAGTTTTTGTGCTATTTGATCGCGCACCGTTAGTAATGTTTCAATTGGGCAATTGTGCTTTCTGCCCAAGTTATATAATTCAGAAATTCGCGCCTCCATGGCCTCAGCACTTTGATCATCAGACGACAATTTGCTCAAATATTGAGTCAGCTCGTAAATTGCCTCTTGAGATTGTAATTGGGCAGAATTAACCAAATCAAAGCCAGATTGTAATTGTTGATCGATGTCTAGCGCCTCGGACAATTGTGCGCTCAAAGTCAGCAGTTGTGAATTAATGCCTGATTCGGTGTCTAGCTGATTTAACACAGTAGAAACTTTTTCGACAATGGATTGTGCATTGGCACTAATTTTAAAATCTGCCTCAATGGTATCTAACTCCGCCTGAGTGAGCATGGCATCATCAAGCTCTTCAAGTTGATGCGTGTAAAGCGCTTGTTGCTGCTCAATGATGTCCTGATTGTTGGTTAATTGTTGGAGGTTGTGATGTAAATTTTGATACTCTCTGGCAAGTGCATTGAGTGCATTTTTGGCATTGTCTAGTTGTGCAAATCCATCTAATAATTGTAATTGCTGGTCAGCACGTAAAAGCAACTGATGCTCATTTTGACCATGCATATCAATTAATAAATCGCCTAATGCTCGCATCATTGACAAGGGTGCACTGCTACCATTGATAAACGCCTTGGAACGCCCATCACTGCTAATCACGCGGCGTAAAATACACTCGCCCTCATCCTCAAAAGAATGTTCGGTTAAAAATTTTTGCACAGTTTTGCTGTGATTGACTGAAAAAACGGCACTAACTTCTGCCTTGTCTTTGCCGTAGCGTACTAGATTAGAATCTGCGCGTACGCCCAGTACCAAACTCAGGGCTTGCAATAAAATTGATTTTCCTGCGCCTGTTTCGCCCGTAACGGTACTCATACCAAGCTCAAAAGACAAATCTAGTTGCTCAACAACGGCTAAATTTTTAACAGATAACTGCGATAACATAATTGATAGTGGCCTTATGAAAGCTGTGAACCCCAATGTAATTTTGAGCGAATAATTTCAAAATAATCATAATCTTGTGGGTGTAGTAAATGAATAAAACTGCTATGCTGGCGAACACGCACCACTTGGCCGGGTGCAACTGGAAAAGAGGTTTGACCGTCAATATGCACACTAACGCCCTCGCTAGAATCTTTAATGCGAACCACAATCTCACTATCACCTGGCACTAATAGGGGTCGATGGCTCATGGTGTGTGGGCAAATTGAAACCAGTCCGATGGCATTCACACCAGGGTGCATAATCGGGCCGCCACTTGACAGGGCGTATGCGGTAGAACCAGTGGGCGTGGTCATAATCAAGCCATCAGCGCGCTGGTTATTCACAAATTTATCATTAATATAGACATTAAATTCAATCATTTTTAAAGCATCTTGGCGATTGACCACTACATCATTCAGTGCCACACTTTGGTAAATGAGCTGTCCATCCTGTTCGACTTGGCAAGATAATAAACTGCGTTCTTCTTTGGTGTATTCGCCAGTTAAAACTTTTGAGAGTAAGTCAAACATTTGTCCTACAGAGACATCTGCCAAAAATCCGAGACGACCTAAGTTAATGCCCAAAATAGGAATGTTGTTATCAACAAAGGTGCGGGCAGTGTTTAAAATGGAGCCATCCCCGCCGACAACAATAATTAAATCTGCTTGCTCGGCAATTAGTGCGTTATCATCAATCACGCCAATGCCTTGGGTTTCTAAAAACTGACGCAATTCAACTGCCGTGCCTTTGCTTACAGGGTCAAGAGGTTTGCTAATAATGCCGATTGTGTTAAACATAATAATATTTACCAAAAAATAACGCTTGAATTGTTTAAAATAGCCACTATATAATTGGCTAATAATTTAGCAACAAATATACATTAATTGGACAACAAAATGACAAAAAAGCAAGACAAAGAACAAAGTGTTGAAAAAGTAGAAGACAAACACATTGAAACGAGTGAATCAGAGGCGCCAGAAATTGACCTACAAACCCAATTAGAAGAAGCGCAACAATCGGCTAAAGACAATTGGGACAAAGTATTGCGCACGCAGGCTGATATGGAAAATCTAAGACGTCGCACTGCCAAAGATTTGGAAAATGCGCATAAATTTGCATTAGATGGTTTTGTTAAGGCGTTACTTGAGGTGAAAGATTCTCTTACCATGGGGATAAAAACCGCAAAAGACGACAACGCCTCAATTGAGAGCATCACCGAAGGCCTGGAAATGACCGACAAAGTGTTTTTAGCGACATTGGAAAAATTTGGCGTTGAAAGCATCAATCCTGAAGGCGAGGCATTCAATCCAGAATTTCATGAGGCCGTTACCATGGTGCCAATGCCTGACAAAGACTCTAATTCGGTCTTAGAAGTGGTGCAAATTGGCTTTAGCCTTAATGGTCGTTTGGTGCGCCCTGCTATGGTGATTGTGGTTCAGTAATGATAGCACCAAGAGGTATTTTTTAAAGCGCATTGCAGATAATCTAAATCGGTTTTGTAAAGTCCGACTTATAAAATGCTACAATTGCAAATATTCTAACATTTTCAATAAGGATGCTAAATGGATTTGGTTTATTGGTTGCTATTGTTAAAAGCACCACATTTGGGTGTTCGGACATTTTATAAGGCCTTGCGGCATTTTGAATCGCCACAGCAAGTATTTACTTCAAGCTACGCTGATCGAGTCGATTCAGGCTTGTTCCGCAAGCAAACCTTAGAATATCTCACCAAGGCAGACGAGTCTTTGGTACAGGCAGATATGGATTGGGCTAAGGCTGATGATTGCCACATATTAACACTGATTGATGCAGATTATCCCGCACAACTTAATAGTATTGCCGACCCACCGCCGCTACTCTATGTCAGAGGCGATGTTGCGTGTTTATCGGCACACCAACTGGCGATTGTCGGCAGCAGAAATCCCAGCACTGGTGGTCAGCAAAATGCACATGAGTTTGCCTATCAATTAGCAAAATTAGGCTTGGTAATTACCTCAGGCATGGCTGGCGGTATTGATGCACAAGCGCATATTGGCGCACTAGAAGCATCTGCTAAGACTATTGCAGTTTGCGGCACGGGATTGGATAGAATTTACCCTGCCAAGCACAAGTCGTTGGCGCATCAAATTTCTATGCAGGGCGCATTGGTGTCTGAATTTTTTATAGGAACAGCACCTATAGCAGGCAATTTTCCCAGGCGAAATCGTATTATTAGCGGTTTGAGTTTAGGCACTTTGGTGGTAGAGGCTAGTATTAAAAGTGGCACCATGATCACCGCAAAATTGGCTGCCGAACAAGGCAAAGAAGTGTTTGCCATGCCCAGTTCAATCCACAATCCTTTGGCAGAAGGCTGCCATGAATTAATCAAACAAGGGGCAAAACTAACCAGCAGCATTGAAGACATTATTAACGAACTGCCTCAGGGTTTGTTAGCCGATATGCCCTCCTTAAAAATCAATCAATCAACAAAAGAGATGGACAAGATAGGGCTTAACGTATTAAAATGTCTCAGTTATGAAGCGCTAACTGTTGATCAATTGGTTGAGAAAACCAAGCTTAGTCCGCAGATAGTAGCACAGGAGTTGTTGTTATTAGAGCTTAACAACCGCATTGAAAAAACCAGTTCACAAGGCTATATATTAATTAAATAAACCAATATGACACATAATATTCTCGATGTTTTAACCTATATGTTTGATTATCTTTTTGAAGAGGCCGAGCAAGATAACGCCCATGAAATTGACGATCTCGAATTAAAAGCACACCTATCTGACGCAGGCTTTGATGTGGTCGGCATTGACAAAGCATTGAGTTGGCTTGAAAATATTGCCACGTTGCAAGAGGGAGAGACCAAGCCGTTTAATACAGTATATCGCTCCAGTATGCGCATTTATACGCCAGCCGAGCAGAATAAACTGGATGCAAAATCACGCGGTTTTTTATTATTTATGGAAAATATCGGGCAGTTAGATGCCAATCAGCGTGAAATGATTATTGAGCAGGTAATGTCATTAGGCGAAGCAAAAATTGATTTGGAAGATCTTAAATGGGTGGTGATGATGGTGTTAGGCAATAGTGTTGAAGGCGAAATATCGGCGCAATGGCTTGAGTCCATTGTCTTTCTTGACGAAAAGCGCACCCTACAATAATGGCTAAAAATCTAGTCATTGTCGAGTCCCCTGCCAAGGCTAAGACCATTGAAAAATTTTTAGGCAAAGAGTATATCGTTAAATCCAGCATTGGCCATATTCGCGATATGCCCAAGAAAAATATGGGCATTGACATTGAAAACAATTTTGAGCCAACCTACGAGGTCACTGCTGATAAAAAAAGAGTGGTTGCCGAGTTACGCAAGGCAGTTAAAGTGGCCGAAACAATCTACCTGGCAACGGATGAGGACCGCGAGGGCGAGGCCATTGCCTGGCACCTGCTAGAGGCATTAAAACTCCCAAGAGACACGCCAAGAATTGTTTTTCACGAAATCACCAAGGGTGCCATTACCAATGCCATCATCAAGCCAAGAACGGTAGATTATGATTTGGTTGATGCCCAGCAAGCACGCCGCATTATCGACCGATTAGTAGGCTTTGAAATCTCCCCCGTACTTTGGCGCAAAATTTCAGGCGCGCGTTCGGCTGGGCGCGTTCAATCGCCCGTAATGCGATTGGTGGTTGAAAGAGAACGTGACATCAGCAAGCATACCTGTATTTCAACTTATAAAGTCAAAGCAGATCTGGTAAATGGTAGCGGTGAAGTGCTTGAGGTCAAACTGAGTAAAGACTTTGACTCAAAAAAAGAGGCCTTGGCATTGGCCACCAAACTCCTATCAGCCGAGTTAAGCGTCGCCTCTATTGAGAAAAAACCTTCTAAACGCACGCCAAAGGCACCCTTTATTACCTCAACCTTACAACAAGAGGCCTCACAAAAACTTGGTTTTTCAGTTAAACAAACCATGACCATTGCCCAAAATCTATATCGTGAGGGTTCCATTACTTATATGAGAACAGATTCATTCACACTATCCGAAACCGCAATTGAGGCCGCTGGCAAGGTCATTGAGCAACAATTTGGCGCCGAGTATCACACCGTTAGACGCTTTAAAACCAAGGATTCTGGCGCACAAGAAGCACATGAAGCAATTCGCCCAACTGATTTAACCAAATCAAGTATTTATGGCGTAGATGAGCAAACTGCCCGACTCTACAGTTTAATTTATAAGCGCACGTTAGCATCACAAATGAGCGATGCCAAATTACAAAGAACCCAAATTAAAATTGATATCTCAAATACAGACGAAATATTTCTAGCGAATGGTGAAATCTTAACCTTCCCAGGGTTTTTAAAGGTTTACGATTATCTATCAGCTGATGATAAATTATTGCCCAGCCTGACAGAGGGCGAGCCATTAACCTTAGCCAGCTTCTCTGCACGCGAAAGTTTTTCACGCGCCAAGCCAAGATACACAGAAGCCTCTTTGGTGAAAAAAATCGAAGAAATGGGCATTGGCAGACCCTCAACATTTGCCACCATGGTATCAACAGTACAAGATCGCAACTACGTAACCAAAGAAACTCGAGAGGGTTTTGAGCGTGAATACGAGCTAATCGAAATTGCAAACGGTGCCATTGTCGAATCAAAACCCAGCGAAACAACAGGCGCAGAAAAAAACAAATTATTTCCAACTAATGTGGCATATTTGCTAAATGATTTCTTAGTGAAACACTTTAGCAATATCATTGACTACGAATTTACCGCAAAATTAGAATCCGATTTTGACACAGTCGCCACGCAAAACGTCCCTTGGAAAAAGGTTGTTAAAAACTTTTACGAACCCTTCCATGCACAAATTGAAGCTGCCGCTGATATTTCCCGAGAAGAAACACACGGTATGCGTGAACTAGGCAAAGATCCAAAATCCGGCAAGCCAGTCAGTGTTCGTTTTGGTCGTTACGGTGCATTCGCACAAATTGGCCACAAAGATGACGAAGATAAGCCCACTTTCGCCGCACTTAGAGGCACATTAGATATTGAAAGCATCACCTTAAACGAGGCCTTAGAGCTATTTAATATGCCCCGCACCGTTGGCGAAACCGATGATTTTGGCGTCATTAAGGCTAACTATGGTCGTTTTGGCCCCTACCTACAATACGGCAAAAAATACGTCTCATTAAAAGAACACACCCCTGAAGAGGTCACCCTAGAAACCGCATTAACCCTCATTGCTGCAAAGGAAAAATTTGATGCCGAACGCATCATCAAAACCTTTGCCGACTCCGACATCCAAGTCCTTAACGGTCGCTTCGGCCCTTATATCTGGAATGGCAAAAAGAAAGGCAAAGGACAAAAAAATATCACCATTAAAAAGGTTTTCGGCGACAAAATCCCAGCCGATTTAACCCTAGAAGAATGCAAAAAAGCAGTTGCTGGCAAGCTCAAGCCTAAGACTAAAGCCAAACCTAGAAAAAAACCAGTTAAAAGTAAGACGGCCAAAAAATAGTTTAGTGACTGGACGTGTAATCATTTAAAATAATTACATGGAAAAAATAGCCATTAATCCAAGTCGCTTGAGGTGGTGTTGTGAGATGCTTGAGATAAACATATCCGCGTTACATGAGGATATTCCGATTGCAAAAAATACTATAGCAAGCACAATGAAGGGTGAAAAAGCCTTAAGCATAAAGCAATTACAGAAAATTGCCGATTATTTTCATCGCAGTTTATTGTTTTTTCTTGAGCCTAAGGCGGTGAATGAAGATAAAATTTATTCTCCACAATTTCGTACCATTAACAATCAAAAACC
Organism: Gammaproteobacteria bacterium; assembly: GCA_024280535.1. GTDB lineage: Bacteria > Pseudomonadota > Gammaproteobacteria > PS1 > Pseudothioglobaceae > Thioglobus_A. Next base: position 8,447 of record JAJRPY010000055.1, read on the forward strand.
ACTACATTCCAGAAAAATAAATGCACTAATTGAGCGTGTTGAGCAACATCGTAATATATATTTAAATTTGCTGGATGAATTGGGTACGCCTATCGTAAGCGATTGGTATCCAAAGCATATAAACTTCAATGGCAGTATTAAACAAATTGCCGATAGCGCCAGAGAGTGGCTAAATATCCAAGATGATCTTGATTTTCTTAAATTAAGAGCGCTGGTAGAAGGCAAAGGTATTATGGTGTTTGTTAGCAATGGATATGTTGGCAAATGGCAGATAGACAAAGCAAGCCCAGTACGCGGCTTTGCGCTTTATTATCAAAAATTGCCGATTATCGTTATAAAAAGACAAGTTAGCAAGGGTGCACAGGCGTTTACATTATTGCACGAATTGGCACATTTATTATTGCACAAAGAAAGCACGTTGGATGAAAATGAAGATTTCTATAATTATCATGGCAAAGAAAGACAAGCCAATGAGTTTGCCAGCAATGCTTTGATGCCAGATAAAGCCATTAGTGCAATTGATTTGAATAAATTACAAAGTTTAGAAACAGCAGAATACGATGATTATTTAAACCTATTCAAAAAGCGCTGGTGTGTCAGCGGCGATGCAATTTTATATCGCCTACTTAAAGACAATAAAATTTCTCAAGCTGATTACCAGAATTATAAAGCCCTAAAAGCAAAACAATTTAAAGAAAAAGAACTGGGTGCGCATCAGCCAATACCCAGAAACTATCGTCATAGAGAGCCTATTAATATCTTCGGCAAGCCTTATGTGGCAACTGTGTTAGATGCTTTGCAAAATAAACACATCACTTTAAGCAAGGCTAGCATGCATTTAGATAATCTTAAGATACGCTCACTCCACAAACTAGGGGAAGAATTTGTATAATTTTGATGCATCTGCCATCGCTAAAGGTTTTCCTTATGTTAAAGTCTAAAAAAGATCAGCCTATTGCCAAGCCATTCTTAAAATGGGCAGGGGGGAAGCGCGGCTTAATACAACAACTTTTCGCTAAATTTCCAGAAAAACCCACTGAATTTAATAATTACCACGAGCCATTTTTGGGAGGTGGCGCGGTGTTTTTTGAGTTATATTCCAGAGGAATGTTAGATGGTAAAAAAATTTATTTGTCGGATATAA
>JAJRPY010000056.1 GCA_024280535.1 Gammaproteobacteria bacterium
TCCCCTTGGTATGCTTTTTAACCCAATTAAATTTTCTCAAAAAAATCAAAGCAAGCAACAAAAACAAAACAAACGCAATCAATACTTTTTTAATACCTTCGTAAAGAATTAAATCCAACACCACATTATGCCTATCCACTGCCCAAGTTTGAGTATCAGCGTTATACATCCATGATTGGACGATACCATCAACCGTTGACATTTCAAAAAAAACAACAACCAAAACCAGCGTCATTGCCACTAAAGGAATACTATAAACTCCTTTATTCACTTGATATATAATCCATTTTTTCATCGTAAACATTCGTCTCAACATCCATCAAACCCAGTAAGGTATGAAACATACCATCATGCGTTGTGGCCCGCTTAGCCTTTTGCCGAAGAGATGGCAGGTTAATTTCCTTGGAAAATTTCTCATCAAACCACATAACAGAACTAACGTGGGTCTGCTCTTTCGGTGCTATAAAATAAGGCATTCCATGCAAATACAAGCCATTTTCCCCCAGCGACTCCCCGTGATCACTCATATAAAACATCGCCGTGGTATAGTTTTGTTGATTATTTTTTAACAACTCAATCACTTTAGCCAGAAAATAATCCGTATAAAGTATCGTATTATCATAAGTATTATTAATTTGCTCGTTGCTACATTCATTCAGCTGATTGGTCTTGCACGTTGGCGTAAATTTCTCAAACGCTTTGGGATAACGCTTGTAGTAAGCCGGCCCATGACTACCGAGCATATGCAATACAATCATAATATCTTTACCTTGGCGCGCATCAATATAAGCTTGCAAACCCGGCAACATACCCTCATCCCGACACTCAACATCACACATCGTATTCAGTACATTAGATTTATAATCTTGATACGTCACCCGATCTGCCACACTCTTTGAACTGGAATTATTATCACGCCACAATACCTCAACACCCGCTGTTGACAACACATCCAACACATTACTCATCCGCTTCCCCTGAGCATGAGAATAATCCCCCCTACCCAAACTGGAAAACATACAAGGCAGCGATACCGCAGTATCCGTCCCACAAGAACTCATCTGCTCAAAACTAATCACATTTTGCTGTGCCAACAATGGATTAGTCTGTCGCTCATAGCCATTCAATGAAAACCTATCCGCCCTAGCCGTCTCCCCTGCCACCACAATAACCAACTTATTCGCCTGATTATGTCGCTTAACATTTGCATCCTGCCCAATCACCACAAACGGCACATCAGCACGCTCAAATTGACTGCCTATATGCTGACCCACCGCATACAAAAAATGCGTCGGATTAATATACAATCTAAGCTGCTTATGCTCTCTAATAAACGAAGTATAAGCCTTGGAAAAAGCCAGTGTTACTGCCACAAACACTGCCATCAACACCAACATTGCCCCCAGCCTACGCCACAACTGAGCGCCAAACGAGCGCCTTTGAAGTGTCACCCGATATACCCACACCGCCGGCAACACCCCCAAAATAACCACATACGCCATTAACTCCACACTCAACAAATCCAGCGTTTCTGCCAAATTAGTCTCCATGCTATTGGCAATCATATTTTCCCCAAAAACAGTCCCGTAACTATTAGCAAAATAACTCACCATAGAAGCGATGAGCAATACAACTATCAGCACCGGCTTAACACTATAGCGATAAGCCACTGCCAACAACAACACGGACAAAAATGAAAACAGCCAAACATTCAACGATAGCACAAATGCCCAATTATCCTGCAACGGATACACCTTCACCACTTCTGTAAAAAAATGCACATTACCCGTCAAAGTCACAAAAAGTGCCACCACCAACACCAACCTCACCAAAGAAATTTTCACCAAACACCCCCAATCATTAATGCTGCTTATTATAATGAGACCTTTGTATAAATAGGGATAATCATCAAAATCCACCTTTCATTCACTTGGCAATTTTTTACACCCTACCTTAGTCCTCCCAGAGGATTGCTGTGTAGCGCTGACCCTGCTAGGGTTGGGTTTAAAAAATCATCCATTGATTAAAAATTGAATTTTGCTAATCATCCCTATTTATACAAAGGTCTCATAATAACAAACCCCTTCACAAACTACCATGATTAATTCACACGCCCACCTAGACTTTACTTCAATGAATGCCATTGCACAAAACGCAGTTGCCATTGTGCCCAGCATTGGCAATCAGAATTGGACTGAAGTGCAAATGTATCCTTATTTTTCTTTTGGCATTCACCCCTGGATGGTTGAATCGCATTCACAACAAGATCTTGATCATCTTGAATATTTAATAAAGTGCAATAATCCTATTGCAATTGGCGAATGTGGGCTTGATTTTCACAAAACTATAGATCGAGATAGACAAATGTATTTTTTTAATGCGCAAGTTCAATTAGCGCTGACTTATAATTTACCCCTAATCCTTCATGCGGTTAAAGCAACCGAAGAAATCATCCTTACTTTAAAAAAACACCCTCAGTTGAGCGGAGAAATTCACGGCTTTTCTGGCAGCAATTCTCAAGCGCAACAACTGGTTAGCCTGGGTTTTTATCTTGGTTTTGGTATGCAAATTATCAATCAACAATCAAGCAAACTTCGTCAAATTGTTAAACATTGCCCATTAGAATTTATATTAATCGAAACCGACGACCACCCTAATCCAGATGATTTACAACAAGTAGCAGCAGAAATTGCCCTACTGAAGCAAATATCATTAGACACCGTCATCACTCAATGTGATAATAACGCCATTTCACTATTTAAATTAACCTAATGGCTGGCAGTTGCGCACGTACTGAAATATTATTAGGTCAACAAGGATTGGCCAGATTAGCCGAATCACACGTGGTCATTGCCGGCCTTGGTGGTGTTGGCGGTGCTTGTGCCGAAAGCCTATGCCGTGCTGGCATTGGCACACTCACCCTAATTGATTTTGATATCATCGAAACAACAGACCTTAATCGCCAAGTAATTGCACTCCACTCCACCCTAGGATTAAAAAAAGTTGACGCACTAGCCGATAGACTGAGCGACATCAACCCAGATACTCTTATCATCAAACGTGATGAATTTATCGATAGGCAAACAGCCCAATCCATCGCAATCCATCCAGACTACCATTTTGTTGCCGATTGTATTGATGCAATTGCCTATAAAACGGTGCTAATAGACAGTTGCAATCAATCCAACA
>JAJRPY010000057.1 GCA_024280535.1 Gammaproteobacteria bacterium
AATAATGAGTTAGCAAATGACTTGCTACAATTGGAAAAAAATAAACGCCAACAAAATAACTTAGCGTAAAAAATGCAATAGCTTGATGTTGCTTATGCTTGCTGGATATTTTGACCGAATAGGTTTTTATTAAAGGGTAAGCCAACCCATACGAAATGCCTATAAGAGTGGCACTGACGCTATACATAAGGCTATTGTTAACATTAAATAATAGCAACGACAAACCGACAATCATCAATAATAAAATTAGTGGTAGCTTTTTTTACAGGGTTATTTTTAGCAAGCACACCGCCAAAAAATACCCTGCTTAATATCACAGATAATGTATAGAAAATAAAGAATAAGGAATATTCCAGCATTCTTTCTTTGGCATACTGTACCTGAAAAGTCATCATTACAGAAAACACACAAGCGCCTAAAAACACCATGGTAAAAGCAGTATTAGATTTTTCTTTTAGAATGGAAAAATCTATTTTTTGAATTTTAATGGATACCTTTTCTCGGTTAATAGCAAACAAGCGTCCAAGATATAAAAATAGCAATGCACTGATTAACGATGAAATAAACGCCGTTTGATATAATAATTGCAAAGAATAACTAGCACCTAATTGTGTTGTTATATTGTAAATAACGGGCAAAGTTGCCGTCCCAATGACAATAAATACTGAAATTAAACTTAAATATTTCCCTCGGTCGTCGTCTTTAATTAAAGAGCTAAGTACAATCATTGAGGAAGATGCGTGATAAAAACTCCACCCCAATCCAATAAATATTGCAATTAAATAATAAACATAATCCATCTTATCAAGAAAGGACATAGCCAATAAACTAATGCCACATAATAAAACCCCCACAGATGATACAACATGCGCGCCATATTTTTTTGAGATACTGCCAGACATACCAACCATCAAAACGCTAGCCACACCTGAAAATACTAAAAAATGACCAAAATCAATCACACTGCCAGATAAATTAATTTGGGTGTATTCAATTAGTAAATAGATACTGCCATAAGCAAAAGCAGCCAAATAACATGCGATGAATAAATAGTGTTCTTTTTTTATGCTAGTCATAATTTTTTGAGTATGTTAAATCATACCAAATTTTTAATACGAAATTAAATTCAAAATTACAAGTGGACTCTTTTAAAAATAAAAAATTGTTGGTATGCTGAGTTAGAAGGATGATACCATCTGTTCTTTAAAATAAGTAAAATTTAGTAAAATTTAGTAAAAAAAGACTTGTATTTTCTAAAAAATAACTATAAAATAGTATTTTTTATTAAATTAGTTATTATGAATATACGATACCAGTTGTCACAAGCAGAAATAATTTTTGAAGATGTTGCATTTCTTATTGCCAAAGGAGCTTCTGCAAAAGATATTCACTCAAATATAATCAAGGGGTTAATAGTTTTGTCAGATATTAAGAAATCAATATTAACGCAAGATATTAAAGAAGAAAAACCTAATCAAAGTGAATCTGACGAAGTAGAAAAAGTACAAAGAAGATTAAAGTTATGGAGTAAGCCAGAAAGACAACAAAATATTAACTCTCAAATATTAAATGCATTTTTAAAATTAAGACAGTCTGGTGAAAAACATATAACAGAAATTGATATTCAAAATAAATTGAAAAATGTAGATGATTTTAAAAATAATTTTGATCAAATGAAAAATATTGCTGAGAAAAATCACGGTAAAGTTTTTGAACAAAATGGAGGTCAAATTGAGATATGGGAGCCAGTAAGTTTGCTTGTATCTGAATATGAGATAACGGTATTTCAAAAAATAAAACCACATGACATAACAAATCATTCCAGTCAGCCACTAACGCATAGGATGAATTCAGGCGTTCATAGTATGGAGCAAAAATTCAAAAATTGGCTGATTAAACAAGGGTATTCAGAACCAGGTGCAGTGAATAGCTATCCTCAAGCCATCCCGAAAATATCAGAACATTACTCAAGGCGCACAGGAAAGACTGTAGATATTTATTCTGTAACAGATCAAAATATAATTAGCCAAATCGCCCATGATTATAGTCAATCAGGACAATTTGCGCAATTTGGTTATGAACAGCATAGCAGGTATAGGGCTGCTATTTCAAGATACTCAGAATTCTTTGCTTATAAAGGTTAGTAAAATAGTTGTTAGAAAAAACACATAACAAATCATTTAATCCGATCGTTTGATAGGTTGTAGCACTTTACTCCGTATAAAGTAGTCGGTTGATTCGAATGTTATTAGACACACAAAAAATAAACAATTTGCGCTATCTCCTTTTTATATGTTTGGTTTTCTTAATTGTTGAATCGTTTCTATGGTTAGTCCAGTTTTCAAGGCGATGGTTTCGTTGTCTAGGAGATCCAGGAGATTTTTAGCAACTGTAAGCACGCCTTGCTCAATACCTTGCTCAATACCTTGCTCAATACCCTTGTTTTTGGCAGTTTGTAGGGCATTTATATCATCAAATTCTTTTAATGAAACATAGTCGTAAATTTCTAACTCCTGTTTATTCCAAGTGGTTTGGGTGGCGACGTTAAAGGCTTCTTTAAAATCTTTATGTTGGTAGTTTTCAGGAATCATGGTCAGGTTTTCTACATTTTTGATGAAGTAAATCCATTTATCCAAGATGCTTTTGAGTGCTTCTAAGTCCTTGTTGAATTTAGGCAGTTCAATAAAACTAAATTCAAAATCACTCAGGTCTTGAAGGCCGGTTTCTTGGTTGATAATCAGGTGACGGGAGATAAAATTTGGATGTTCAAAAATAATAAAGTTGACAATGCCAATAAAATAGACTTTTTTGAGTTTGTTGTAGTCATTGCCTTTGTCTAATTGATTGACGTAGGCTTTTGAGGTGTAGTATAGGCTGCGTTTGTTGAAGTTACCTAAGTCTTTTCTTTGCATCTCAACGATAAAGGTATTGCCTTTTTGATTGGTGGCTTTGATGTCAAGGATGGTTTCTTTGAGTTCGGGAATTTTTGGGACTTGGTAGGGATTGGCCAGTGTTACCGCGACAATGGTATTGTCTCCGCTGAAATCAAGTACGGCATTGAGAAAGGAAATAAGGATATTTTTATGTTGGTCGTTGCCAAATATTTTTTTGAAAGCGATATCGTTTTTTGGGTCAGCGAATTTCATTTGTAGTGGTTGGTTGGGGTGATTTTGGGGTTTATTATATCATTGATGCTGATGTTATTATTAATCGTGTGAAAAATCAAAATTGTTCTGTGCAATAACGTTGGCTTTTATAACAAGTAACTAATTGGCAAAAAAAACCAATAGTTTACGGATTTTGAATAAAGTGAAGGGCTTTTTTTATGTCGGCAGTGGCTAATAAAAGTGCGTTGGTTTCGTGTTTTAGCCATGTGCTTTGGCGTTTGCAAAGTTGGCGAGTGGCAATGATTGATTTTTCGATCATGGTTTGTTCGTCTATTTCGTTGTTTAAAAATTGCCAGGCTTGGCGGTAGCCTACGCAGCGAATTGAGGGTAAATCTTGATGCAGGTTTTTGTCTTTTTTTAGGGCGTTCACTTCTTGTATAAAGCCTTGTTTTAGCATGGTGTGGAAGCGTGTTTCAATGCGTTGATGGAGTAGGGTGCGATCTGGCATTAGGATAATTTTTTTGATGTGGTGGTTAAGTCCACCTTGTTTGTTGCCTTGTAATTCGGTTAAGGTTTGTCCGCTAATATCAAATACTTCTAGGGCGCGCGTAATTCGTTGGGAGTCGTTTGGGTGAATGCGTTGAGCGGCGATAGGGTCGATGGATTTGAGTGTTTTGTGGAGTAATTCAGCGCCTTGTTCTTTGAGTAGTTGGGTGTATTTTTGTCGAGATTTTGTGGTGGATTCTGGTAGATTTGACAAGCCGTATTCCAAGGCATTAAAGTAAAACGAAGTGCCGCCTACTAAAATGGGCAGGGTGTGATTGGCCAAGGCTAGCTCAATTTGCTTATTCGCATCAAGCATAAAATCACGTGCGGAATAGGCATCACCGGGTTCGCAAATGTTGATTAAATGATGTGGGTGTTTTAGCAAGGTTTGCGCGTCAGGCTTTGCGGTGCCAATATTCATACGTTTGTAAATTAGGGCAGAATCGACACTGATTAAGCGAGCGTTTAGTTGTTTGCTGATGTCAATGGCAAAGTCGGTTTTGCCAGAAGCAGTGGGGCCCATTAAAAAAAGTACAGTATTGGTAGGAGGGTTTTGCACAAATATCCTTGCATTAGTAAGTATTTATTATAACGACCTAGATTATAATGTCAGCATTCAACATTGTTAGAAAATAAATACATGTTTACAGTAGAAAATCAAGTAACAGGTCATCATTTTAAGATTGAGCCAGGCGAAACCATCTTGGATGGCGCTATGAGCAACGGTATCGGCTTGCCGTATGGTTGTCGAAATGGGTTTTGTGGCAAATGCAAGGCAACTTTAATAGAGGGCGAGATTTGTTATGAGGCAGGCACTCCGCCGGCGTTAAGTGCGGAAGAGATTGCTGATGGTATGATTCTTCCGTGCAAATGTCAGGCAATGACGGATTTGTCAATTGTTGTGACGGAATTAGAAAGTATTGCGGATATTGAGGTAAAGACACTGCCTTGCAAAGTGGCTAAAATTGAACATTTGAATGCGGATGTAGCTAAAATTATTTTGATTATTCCTGGTAGTGAGTCGATGCAGTATTTGTCGGGTCAGTATATTGATTTAATTCATCCTGATTTTGAGCCTAGGGCTTTTTCAATTGCCAATGCACCGCATAATACAGGGGTGATTGAATTGCATGTGCGTTTGATTTCGGGAGGGCGATTTACTCATTTTGTGTTTAATGAATTACAAGAAAAATCTTTATTAAAAATTGAAGGACCTAAGGGGCATTTTTATTTAAGAGAGCATAGCGATAAGCCTATTATTATGGTGGCTGGTGGGACGGGTTTTGGCCCTGTTAAGGCGATGGTGGAGCATACGCTTGAATTGGGCAGCCAAAGAGACATTCATATTTATTGGGGGGTTAGGAGCAAGCAGGATTTATATATGAGTTTGCCAAGTGAATGGGCCAAAGAGTTTGAGCATATTAGTTTTATACCGGTGTTGTCAATGCCTGATAATTCATGGAAAGGGCGTACGGGCTATGTGCATGAGGCGGTGCTGGCTGATTTTGAAACGCTAACAAATTACGAGGTATATGCTTGCGGCCCGCCTCAAATGGTAAGATCAGCGGCCAATACGTTTGTTAAAAAAGGCATGTTTGAAAATAATTTTTATAATGATAGTTTTGATTTTGCCTATCAAGTGGGTGAAGCATGAATGATGTCACCTCTATGCAGCAGCATTTAATACAGCAACTTGAGGTGGCTTTGTCGCCCAGTTATTTAGAAGTGATTAACGAATCTGCCAATCATTCTGGCCCTGCTACTGAGTCGCATTTTAAATTGATTGTGGTCAGTGATGGTTTTAATGAGTTGGCGTTAATCAAAAGGCATCGCTTAATTAACCAATTATTTAAAGAGGAGTTGGCACATATTCACGCTTTGGCTATGCACACTTATACCAAAGATGAGTGGGCGGCAAAGAAGGGCGCGCCTGCTTCTCCTCAATGTGCAGGTGGCTCTAAATCTTAACGTTGGCTAAACAATTATTGTTGTCTATTTTTTTATTGTTGGGTACTTATAATAGCCAAAATAAGATTGACTTGTCGCAGGTTAAGCAATATTCAGTATCACCAAAACCAGAGAAAGATTTGTGGCGTTATATTGTCAATCGATCAACTTTAAGCGCATCAAATGACGAGTATTTGCATGAGTATATTGATTGGTTTAGGCAGCATCCTGATTATTTAACCCGCATTACTAGGCGAGCCAAGCCGTATTTGTATTTGGTTACTCAAGAGGTTGAACGCGCAGGGTTGCCATTAGAAATTGCATTGTTGCCTGTGGTTGAATCGGACTATTATCCTTTTTCTTATTCGCACGGCACCGCATCAGGTTTGTGGCAATTTATCCCTTCCACCGGAAAACTTTACGGGCTAAAGGAAAGCTGGTGGTATGACGGTCGTCGAGATGTATTGGCATCGACCAAGGCGGCGGTTAAATATTTGCAAAATTTGCAAATATTGTTTAAAGGTGATTGGCTGCTGGCGATTGCGGCTTATAATTCGGGCCCTGGTCGTGTGCAAAAGGCGATTAAGGCAAATAAGGATCAGGGTAAGCCGACCGATTTTTGGCATCTTCAATTGCCTAAAGAAACCAAAGATTATGTGCCAAAATTATTAGCAGTGACTGAATTAATTCGATATCCAGAAAAATACGGGCAAACGATTACTCGGGTGATTAATCAGCCTGCTGTGCAATCAATTGAGCTCACTAGTCAGTTTGACATTGCCCTAATTGCGCAGTGGTCTGAGCTGGAAATAGAGGCGTTGTATGCACTCAATCCAGGGTTAAAGCGCTGGGCAACCCCAAGTGAAGGCACTTATACATTGCTTTTACCTAATGATAATATGGCGTTATTTAAGCAGGCAATGCAAAATAATCCGAATGTTGAGAAATTTAAGTGGGTTCGCTATCAGGTTAAATCTGGGGATAATTTGAGCTCAATTGCGCAAAAACATAAAACTATGACCAGTCAAATAACCCAGATTAATAATCTTGATGGTCAGTTGATTAAAACGGGTGATTATTTAATTGTGCCTAGTATGCAAAAGTCTGGCGACTATCCATGGTCTAAATCTCAGCGTAAACAAGCAGAGTTAAACCGTAAAGTTATACATACAGTGGTGGCGGGTGATAATTTGTGGCGTATTGCTAAAAAATATCAAGTAAGTGTTAATAATATGATTAAATGGAATTATTTAAAGCATCCAAAATTGTTAAAAATCGGCAAGCAGCTGATTATATGGCAGCCTCAATTGATGACAGTTAGGAAAGATTTATCATTAGCAATGACGACGGGAATTAATATTGACAGAAAAGTCTTTTATCAGGTTAAAAGTGGCGATAATTTGTCTGTAATTGCAGCGAAGTTTGATGTGACTGTTTTGCAAATTAAGCAATGGAATCAATTGAAGGATAAGCCATTACAGCCCGGACAAAAACTAACCGTTATGGTTAATATAATGAATACAAATATGAAATAAATATGATGAATATACTGCCTATTAATAAAATAATTTTAGCGAGTTTTGCATTTGCTTTGACCCATTGGAAAAAGATGCTTGAAATTTCAATTCTTCCTGTGTTGGTGTCATTGCCACTATTGTCTATTTTGCCACAGATATTTGAATTGATGGAAGTGGTGCTTCAAGGTGATCAGTTGACTGATGTTGTATTGCCGGATAATATGCTGCTTTATTTGGGGTTGTTTACGTATGGTTACCTGAGTTTATCCATTAATTTGTATCGTTTAGTGATGATGGGTGAGCAAAGTGTTTCTATTAAGGCACTGGTTCTTAATCTTAGGCAGATAGGTCAATTTATTGGCTTGGCGTTGGTGATTGGCATCATAACAATACTTCCAGCTGCGTTAAGCAAGATTGACTTTTTACAATTGGTTGCTTATTTCTTAATCATCCCAATTACCTTAAATTTTATCAATATTGCTATTCGCCAGCCCTTGCAATATAAATGGCATTTAAATTTTGTTACGCAGGCTAATTTGTTTTTATTGCAAGTTATTATTCCGACTTTAATTAGCATCATTGCGCTATTTATAGTGGGTGCTGTTGGCTTGCCTGATTTTTTTGTATGGGGGGTTAAAGTGATTGTGTTTTATTGGAGTTCGGTGAATTTGGCCATGTGCTATCAATTAATTGTCGCTAATACTTCAGCGTAAATCCTTTGGAGTAGCGCATATCGTAAGTGGCTTTATTGAGTTTTCTGAGGGGAATTTTCTTTCTTAATTTGGCATAAATTTTAATAAAATCTTTTAGGCGCTGCTGCTGCTGATTGTAGCCTAGTATAACGGTGATATTAGGTTTGATGATTAAGCGTTCAATGTTGCTTTGTATCAACTTTGTGATGTGCATTTTGGTTAAAATTTGCTGATAGGTTTGATAGTGCTCAAGCAGAGAATTATTATTGTTTTCATCATACGCAGAATACAGTTTAATAGCGTCGTTTGACCCCTCCTGCTGGTGATAAAACAAGTTTTTTGGGGTGATAATGACCCCTGTGGTGGTGACATATCCTTGGCAATGATTGGCTGATTGATCTTGCTCACAGGCGATATTTTGCCAATGGGTAGCAATTTCATGAGTGGTAATATTAATATCGATAGTGTCTAATAACAAGCGCTTCACTTGTGCTTCTTTTACCCAAGGATGGCGTTCTAATTCATGTTTGATGGCGTGCAAATCCAGCTGATGAAGTTCAGCAACCAGTGGTTTAATGCTGTTTTCTAAACGGGGTCTATCGACCAAATAAGTACGATCAATGTGCCAATTAACAGAGACTTTTAATAGTTCGCTAGGATTGTATTGATAGATATTCCAGCCAATGGTTGAAAATAGCGCAAGCAATAACAAAGGCTTAATCCAGCGTTTTAGGTGCTGGGTAATGGGCAGTTTTCGTTTGTTTTTTTTTCTAAACCTCATTAATAATGCGCTTTGTTAGTTGATTAAAACATAGCCCTTCAGCCTTGGCCGCTATGGGTACGAGAGAATGAGAAGTCATGCCGGGTACGGTGTTGATTTCTAGCAAATACGGCTGATTTTTTTCATCTATAATAAAATCAATACGCCCCCAGCCGCGTGCGCCAATCGCATTAAAAGCCTTAAGTGCTATTTGCTGTAAGTGCAATTCTTGCTGCTCATTCAGACCGCAGGGGCAAAAATATTGAGTGTTGGCAGAGCGATATTTGGCAGTATAACTATAAAAACTTTGATCACTCACGATGATTTTAACAACAGGCAGTGGCTTGTTGCCCAAAATGGCCACGGTGTATTCATTGCCCGCTATCCACTGCTCAATCAAAACTTGATCATCATATTTCCAGGCCAATGCCAATGCCTTATCTAAGTCTGATATTTTCTCGACCTTGCTAATGCCGATACTAGAGCCTTCACAAACAGGTTTTACTGCCCAAGGTAGAGCAAAGTGTATGTCAGCTAGGGCGCTGGTTCGTTCAACCAAGATAGAGTCCGCTAACGGTAACCCTGATTGTTGCCAAATTTGCTTGCTTAGATGCTTGTTCATACTATTGGCACTTGATTCAGCGTCAGACCCTGTGTGGGCAATGCCGCGTTTTTCAAGTTGTTGCTGGATGTAGCCATCTTCGCCGCCACGACCATGCAAAATGATAAAGGCCAAATCAAATTTTTTACTCCAAAGTTCGGACAAATTATCACCTTGCCAGTCAAATGCAAAGCAGGCAATATTTTGTCGGATTAGAGATTGGTAAACCGCTTTGCCACTCTCCAAAGAGACATCTCGTTCCGCAGAATTACCGCCCATTAAGATAGCAATCATATTATTTTAAGCTCGGTTTCTAAGTCAATATTGGCCGTTAATTTTACAGTTTGTTGGATGTGTAAAATTAAATTTTCAATATCATCAGCGCTGGCTTGGTTGGTATTAATAATAAAATTAGCATGCTTGGTAGAGATGCAAGCACCACCAATGCAAACGCCTTTAAGCCCTGCTTGTTCGATTAATTGAGCCGCATAATGACCGGTTGGATTTTTAAACACACTGCCACAACTAGGCAAGCCGATGGGTTGAGTGGCATTTCTTTTGTTTAATAAATCTTGAATGAGTTGGTTTGAGTGAGGATTGTTAAAGTTTAGCGTTGCTGAAACAAAACATTCGCCTGTATGATGGGGTGTTACTTTTCGATACTCAATATCAAAATCTTCGACTTGGCGCTGGTGTATTGTGCCTGAATTATCGAGGGTGGTTACCTGCTTAACAAATGACCAAAATTCAGCGCCAAAAGCACCCGCATTCATTGCCAAAGCGCCACCAACCGTGCCTGGAATAGCGCTTAAAAATTCGCCACCATAAAGATTATTGGCCAATAAAAATCGAGATAATTTTGCCAAGGTTGCCCCTGAATCTACTGTAATTTTAGTTTTATCAAGGTGAATAGATTTAAGCAATGTGAGTTTAATAACTACCCCTTTAAAGCCCTGATCGCGAATTAATAAGTTGCTGCCTAAGCCTATAAACAAGAGGGGCTGAGTGGTGTGTTTGAGAAAATCAACCAACGCAGTAACGCTTTCAGGTGTGTAAAAATCTTGTGCCAAGCCGCCAGCTCGTAAAGAACAATGTGAGGCCATGGGTTCGTTGTGCTTTAACATGATGGATTATTAACAATAGTGTGCTTTTAATAAATCTGGCAGGGCGTGAATGTCGCCTGCGCCTAAGGTTAAGAGTACGTCATTGTCGCTGATTAAATTGGGTAATACGCTTAATACTTCTTGCGTATTTTTAATAACCACTGGATTTAGGGTGGATCTTTTTCTAATGGCTTCTGCCAAAGTTGAGCTGCTGATTTTGGCAATGGGTTGTTCGCTAGCAGGGTAAATATCTAATAAAATTAGCCCATCTGCTGTTGATAGCGCTCGAGCAAAGTCATCAAAAAGATCACGTGTTCGTGAATAGCGATGTGGCTGAAAAATCACTACCAAGCGTTTATTAGGATAAGTGTTTCTAAGTGAGTCAAAAATAGCGCTAACCTCAACGGGGTGATGCCCGTAATCATCAAATAGCTCAACAGATTGTTGGTTAATGGTTAATTTTTGGTGATAATTAAGCCTTCTAGCAACGCCTGAAAATTCATTCAGCGCTGATTGAATGACCTTAACCTCAATACCCAGTTCACAGCAAATACCAATAGCAGCCAGTGTATTGAGAATATTATGCCGACCAATGAGGTTTAACTGGACTGGGAAGGGCTGGTTATAAGTAGTTTGAGGGTGCGAGCAAATAACCTCAAAATGCATTTGCATACCCACTTGCTTAATGTTAGTGGCGCGTATATCAGCGCCTGCATTAAAGCCATAACTAATAATAGGACGGTGAATATCAGCCACAATGTCCTGCACTCCAGCATCATCCGTACAAAGAATACAGGCGCCATAAAAAGGCAGATTGGAGGTAAAACTAACAAAGGCATTTTTTAATTGCTGATAATCATTGTTATAAGTGGACATATGGTCTTCATCAACGTTGGTGATTACGCTCAGCATGGGCTGTAAGTATAAAAAAGAGGCATCCGATTCGTCCGCTTCGGCGACCAGATAATCGCTTTCGCCCAGTTTTGCATTGATGCCGCTTGAATTTAAAATGCCACCAATAATATAGGTCGGGTCCAGTTCTGCCTGATTAAGAATATGGGTAATAATACTGGTAGTCGTGGTTTTTCCATGGGTTCCGGCTACTGCAATACCAAACCTAAAGCGCATAATTTCTGCCAGCATTTCGGCTCTAGGGACAATGGGCAGGTGTAATTTTTTGGCTTGAATGAGTTCAACATTAAGTTCATCAATAGCACTCGAAACAACCACTGCTTGAGCTTGATTGACATTATCCTGATGGTGCTGGTGGCTGATTTGGCAGCCCATTTTGGAGAGTCTGTTGGTGATGCTATTTTGATTAACATCTGAGCCAGAAATTTGATAGCCTAAATTGTGTAG
>JAJRPY010000058.1 GCA_024280535.1 Gammaproteobacteria bacterium
AATCAAGCCTGATGCGCAGCGCGCCCCACTACGAAAACCAAGCTGGATACGCATTAAATACCCAAGTGGCTCCAAAGTTAAGCAGCTAAAAACCACCCTAAGAGACCAGCAATTATTTACCGTATGCGAAGAGGCACAATGCCCCAATTTGGCTGAATGCTTTACGCACGGCACTGCCACTTTTATGATTATGGGTCAAATCTGCACTAGAAGATGCCCTTTTTGCGATGTTGCCCATGGTAAGCCCAAGGCGTTAGATGCTAATGAGCCTCATCATTTAGCTGAAACCATTAGAAAAATGCGGCTCAAATATGTGGTCATTACTTCTGTTGACCGTGATGATTTGCGTGATGGCGGTGCTGAGCATTTTAAGCAGTGTATTGACCAAATCAGGCATAGCACGCCCGCAGTAACCATTGAGATTTTAACACCCGATTTTAGAGGTCGGATTGACCCAGCACTAAGCGTATTTAAATCTTGCCCGCCTGACGTGTTTAACCACAATTTAGAAACCGTGCCAAGCTTGTATCCAAGCGTTCGCCCTGGTGCCAGTTATGAACACTCACTAACACTATTAAAAGCCTTCAAGCATCAACACCCACAAGTAATTACCAAATCAGGGTTGATGCTCGGTGTTGGCGAAACCACTAAACAAGTAATTGATGTGCTTAAAGATTTACGCGCGCATCAGGTTGATATGCTAACCTTGGGTCAATACCTACAACCAAGCAAGCATCATCTAGCGGTTGAGGCCTATATTCACCCAGATCAATTTACACACTACAAACAAATTGCCCTTGACCTAGGCTTTACTCAAGTGGCCAGTGGCCCCATGGTTAGGTCGTCTTATCATGCTGATCTTCAAGCGGCTGGGGAGTCTGTTGGATAATCTTTTATTCTAATATTAGGCAAAAAAAATACCGATTATAAGTCGGTATTTTTTTTAGTTAATTTTTACACAAACGCTTTATTGTTGCACTAGAGATCGTTTTTATCTTCTTTCTTTAATAAACTATTGGTATCAATCTTATCTACTTCCGTTGTTTCTTTCACTTCTACCTCATCAGTTTGCTGAGTTTTTTTGGATAATACCGCTTTAATCCAATTTTTAGGCTCGGCTTTATGCTCATCATGAGACTTACCCTCTTTGTTAATATTGTATTTTTCATCAACATTGGTATCACCTGGCAACAACCCCATGTTAACGGCAATATTACGGCAAGACTCCTCACCGGCAGATAAGGTACCTAATGGAATAACGATTAAGGTTAGCACTGTTGATACCAGCACGCCAAATAATAACGAAATAGCCATCCCTTGGAAAATTGGATCTAACAAAATAACACTGGCACCGCCCACCAAGGCAAATGCGGTAATCATAATTGGCCTGGTACGGGATGCGCAAGAATTGATCACGGCGTCAAAAAATGGCACACCTTTGGCGTATTCTTGCACGGTAAAATCCACCAATAAAATAGAATTTCGAACAATAATACCCGCCAAAGCAATCCAGCCAATCATAGAAGTGGCAGTAAATTCTGCACCCAGTAGCCAGTGACCTGGAATAATGCCCAATAAAGTGAGTGGGATAGGCGCCATAATCACAGCAGGAATGATAAAGTTACCAAACTGCCAAACCACCAACATATAAATAACAACCAGTGCCACACCAAAGGCAGTACCCATATCGCGGAATGTTTCATAGGTTACCGTCCACTCGCCACCCCATTCAAAGCCTGGGATGTTTTGATTAGCCGGTGGGCCTAAATATTCACCTTGGAGTTGGGTGCCGTCCAAGGTTTGATAGTCTAATAATAAATCATCCACTGCAAACATAGCATAAATTGGCGCACTCAACCGACCGACCGGCTCGCCCAATACATATTCAATATCAACCAAATCTTTGTGATAAATTAAGTCGTCTTGTTGTTTGTAACTAAACGAGCCCAATTCAGAGATAGGAATCATACCGCCGTGCTGCGAAGGCACTGGCAGTTGGGTTAAATATGACAATTGCGAACGCTTGGTTAATGGCACTTGCAAGCAAATTCGTGATGGTTCTAGTGCATTTTTAAGGCGAATAGTGCCAACATTAAAACTGCTCATTGCCATGGCTAATGTCTCTTTAATGGTCATTACACTAACGCCAAATCTGGATGCTTTGGTGGTATCAACCTGAAAATCAATTACTGGATATTCATCACGCATTAAATTATCAATATCTGCCATAGTGCCTGATTCGATAAATAATTCGGTTAAATCATTGGCCAATTGACGACGCGTTTGTTTATCTGGGCCATACACTTCTGCCACCACTGGGCGTAATACCGGCGGGCCAGGTGGCATCTCTACCACGGCATAATTAGCCCCTGCCTCTTCAGCAATGGTTTTGACTAATTGACGCGCCTCAAGTGCGATTTCATGGCTTGAACGAGAACGGTCTGATTTATCAACCAATTGAATTTGCAACTCGCCTATTGAGGACGACTGGCGTAAATACGAATGACGCACCAGGCCATTAAAATCAAATGGCTTGGCCGTGCCTGAATAAGTTTGAATATCAATCACTTCTGGCATATTGCGTAATACTTGCGCCATTAAATGTAGCGTTGATGCAGTATTTGATAGGGCGGTGCCATCAGGCATATCCAGCACAATGCCAAATTCAGATTTATTATCCAATGGCAACATTTTAACGGGGACGGCCGTGGTATAAAACATTGATATCGCCATAAAAAATACCAGTACCAAACCTAATAAAAATCCCCATCCGTAGGCTGGTTTATTAAACAAAGTAGAAATGGTGTTACGGTAAAAATTAGACAGCACTCTAGCTTCTTTTTCTTCTCTTTCGTGCATTTTGTGCAATACATTAATCGGTGGCACAAATTTCATAATAAAATACGGAGTGAACACAAAGGCAGCAAATAATGAAAACATCATTGCCACTGAGCCTAATACAGGAATGGGTGCCATATACGGACCCATCATACCGCTAACTGCTGCCATCGGCACCAGCGCTGCCACCACAGTAAAGGTAGCCAAAATAGTTGGATTGCCAACCTCACGCACCGCATCAATAGCGGTTCTAATGGTAATTTTATTGTCTATCAGCCAGCGCCTATAAATATTTTCGGTGACCACAATGGCATCATCAACCAAAATACCAATGGAGAAAATCAAGGCAAACAAACTGACTCGGTCAATAGTCATACCCAAAATCCACGCTGAGAATATTGTCATTAATAAGACAACCGGAATAACCAGCGTTACCACAAGTGCAGGACGCCAGCCCAATGCAAACCAAACCAACAAAGTGACCGCACCCGTAGCAATAAATAATTTTTTAATTAAGGCGTTGACCTTGTCTTTGGCTGATTTTCCATAGTTTCTGGTCACGGCTATTTCCACATTATCTGGAATAAGTCGGCCTTTTAATTCTGCCACTTTGGCTAGAATATTATCAGCCACCTCTACTCCATTGGTGCCGAATTTTTTGGCAATGGCAATGGTAACCGCCTGTTCGGCAGTGGCTTTTTTGCCTGATTTATTAGCCTTGCCAGTGTAATAATTGACCATACGCTCGGTTTCTTCTGGGGCATAATACACATCAGCCACATCTCGAACATAAATCGGCTTGCCTTCATGAACTGCTACAACTAAATTTTCAATGTCTTCCACTTTGCTGAAAAAATCACCCGCATAGACTTCCATTTGGTAGCCGTTTAACTCTATATTGCCCGTATGCTCTCGCACATTTGCACTATTGATAGTCTTGGCAATTTGCTGAATTGACACACCATAGCCTGCCAATCGACCTGGATAAACATCAATATGGAAAATTTCTTTACGACCACCGACAATAAAACCATTATTGGTGTCTTTAACTTTTTCTAATTGCTGAATAAGCTCTAAACCCAATGAGCGCAACTGCCCGTCATCTAAAGATTTTGACCATAATGTTAAGTTGATAATGGGTACGTCGTCAATTTCTTTGGGTTTGATTAAGGGCTGCCTCACACCAGGGGGCATAAAATCAAGATTGGCCAGCATTTTATCGCGCACTTTGATAATCGAGGCATTCATATCCTGACCCACATCAAACTCTACCGTGATAATTCCTTGGCTTTTATCACTAACTGAATAGACATGTTTTACGCCTAAAATATTGGACATTAAACGCTCAAGTGGCTTAACCACAATATTAGCAACTTCTTCGGAAGAGGCACCAGGATATTCGACAAACAAATCAATTAAAGGCACTGATATTTGCGGGTCTTCTTGTCTAGGAGTGGAGATAAGGCCAATAATACCAGCGCCCAGCATGGCAAAAAAGATGATAATCGATAGCGGAGAGGTGATAAAGGCTTTGGTAAGCTTGCCAGCTATGCCCAAATCTACTTCATCGTTCGTTGTTGTCTGATTATTTGACATCATTAACCTATTAAATATTCATACCAGAAACCATCAGAATATTTGGATTGGCAACAATTTTTTCACCAATTTTTAATCCTGATAAAACACTTTTTTTATTATGCCCTACTTGTTCGCCTAAGCGAATAAAGCGCAACTCGGTTTTGTTGGTTGATGGGTTGATCACAAAAACACTGGGTAATGAGGAACGCCACATAATGGCAGATTTTGGCACGATTGGTGTTAAGATGCCTGAATCTGTTTCAAAAATTTCAACCTCAGCGTACGCACCCGGCAACACTGGCACATTTTCCGGCAAGTCAAACTTAACCTTAACACTGTGTCTGGTGTTATCGGCAATTGGATAAATTTGTGCCAATTTTGCTTTCACGACAACATTGGCAATGTCCAGTTTGATACGATAATTTGCATTAAGTTTTAAACTTCTGACCAATCTTGATGGGGTATTTACCTCAACTTGAAGATCTTTGATATTGGCAAATTTCAGCAATAATTGACCCGGTTGGACAATATCACCGACGTTAATTGACTTGGCAGTAATAACCCCATCAAACGGCGCTCTAATATTGGCATCTTTAAGACGGGATTCAATTTGTTTTAAATGATTTTCAGCTTGAGTGAGCTTGTTTTTGGCCTGCTGGTAAGAGGTGTATCTGGAGGTTCTATTGGCAAATTTATCAAAATCGGGGTTGCCCTGTCCGCTTATTTTTAACATAGGGTCGGTGAACATCGAAAACATACCCGGCACACTACCAAACATACCGCCACTATTTGGCGAGACAATGGATTGTGAATATTGCACGCCCGCATTTCTAAGCGCTTCGTTGGCAGAGGCAATTTCAGCATAGGCCGAATCGCGCTGCGCCTGAATGGAGTCTTGCTCTAAGGTGACCAAAATTGAGCCTTTTTTGAACACATCGCCTTCTCGACCGCTAACCGTCAACACATCACCTGCAACTTGTGCTGATAAATTAACCTGTGATGAGGTGACCACCGCACCCCCTAACAAAGCCCTTTTGTCCAAAGACATACCAGTAATCGTTTGAATATCATAAACCGATTCAAAGTTACCTGTATTTGGGGTGAAGGCTTGTGCTGGCACCGACAATACGAGTAAAGTGAATGCGACCAAAGGGGTGATTATTGAACTCATAATTGACCTGCTTTTTGATAATTAATGAAAATTTTCCTAATCGTCATTTTATATGATTCATTTTTTTTATGTTTACTATTTGATTGAAATAAACAACTGGATTGATGAATTATTATCAGTTTCTAGGAGCAACTGTTACTATAATATAAGCCTCATTCACTTATGATAGATTAATGGCAATTGCATTCACCCCCGGAGAACCTGCTGGAATTGGCCCTGATTTAGCGGTTATTTATGCACAAAAAAAATCAGACAAAGATTTGCTGGTTTTTGCCGATGCTGATGTGTTGCTGGCACGGGCAAAATTACTCAAATTACCACTCAAAATTCTTGAATCTGACCAAGCCTATGCAGCCGGCCAGCTTTGCGTCCATCCTGTTAAAGTCAATGATAGTGTTATTGCTGGCAATTTGAACAGTAACAACGCCCAATATGTATTAAACACCCTAGACCTCGCCACCCAGCATTGCTTAAACAATCAGTGTGATGCCTTGGTGACTGGCCCAATCCATAAAGGCATTATCAATACCATTCATTCAGGCTTTAGTGGGCATACTGAATATCTGGCCAACTTGTCAAAAGTGGATAAAACGGTGATGATGCTTGCTACTAATGGGCTTCGAGTAGCACTAGCGACAACACATCTGCCTTTATCTGAGGTAGCAGCAAATATCACCACTAATGCACTTGAAAAAACCCTGCGCATTATTCATCATTCGCTTATGGCTTATGGTATTAATAATCCTCATATTGTGGTTTGTGGGCTTAATCCTCATGCGGGAGAGGATGGCTGTTTGGGCAGAGAAGAGATTGAGATCATCAATCCTTTAATTGCCAAACTAAACAAGCAGGCATTTAACCTAACGGGCAGTGTGCCAGCTGATACTGCCTTTACTGTAGATGCCCTACAAGGGGTTGATTGCGTGTTAAGTATGTATCACGACCAAGGCCTGCCCGTCTTAAAAACATTGGGTTTTAAACAGGCCGTTAATATAACGCTAGGACTGCCCTTTATTCGAACATCAGTCGATCATGGCACTGCCCTATCACTGGCAGGCACTGGCAATATCAGCTTAGGCAGTCTGCATACTGCGCTAGACTATGCCCAACATTTCATTCATCAAAAAATTATTTGACCTGCTATGATAACCCCTACAAAACACAAGGCACGCAAACGCTTCGGTCAAAACTTCCTGACTGATCAAACCATCATCGATAAAATTATTACCACCATCGCACCAAAACAAACTGACAACTTACTTGAAATTGGCCCGGGTCAAGGAGCGCTGACATTGCCCCTACTAGAGCGCGTTGATCAACTATCTGCGATTGAAATTGACCGAGATTTAATTAAATTATTAACCGCCTACAACAAGCCAAATCTTATCATTCATCAGGGGGATGCGCTGAGTTTTGATTTGGCTCAATTTAACCCGCCGATTAGAGTGGTGGGCAATCTGCCTTACAACATCTCTTCGCCTATTCTGTTTCACTTGCTCAACCATCGAGATAAAATCATTGATATGACTTTTATGCTACAAAAAGAAGTAGCTGAACGAATGTCTGCTGCACATGGCTCCAAAATTTATGGTCGATTAAGCGTGATGATGCAAGCGTTTTTTAAGGTTGAATTAATCTTTATCGTGCCACCAGAATCTTTTGATCCAGCCCCAAAAGTGGATTCTGCCATCATTTATCTAACCCCACTCAAGGTTTGCAAAGTCGGCAATATCGCCTATTTTGAACAAGTGGTCAAAGCTGCCTTTGCCCATCGCCGAAAAACACTACGCAATTGCTTAAAATCTTTATTAACCCAAGAACACACCCAAATTAACCTATCACAACGAGCCGAAATGCTTGATATTGACACCTTTATCACCCTAGCCAAAGATTATGAAAAACAACATTAACATCGCCGTCAAAGTCAACTTTATTGAACAACAATCACACCCATTTAGCAACCAATATGCGTATGCCTACACCATTACCATCACCAATAACGGCACAATCGGCGCACAATTACTGACGCGACATTGGCGCATCCAAGACGAAACCGGTCACATAGAAGAAGTTATTGGAGAAGGTGTTGTCGGCCAGCAACCACATATATTACCTGGCGAATCCTACCAATATTCTTCCGGCTCAATCATAAAAACCCAAACTGGCACCATGCAAGGCACTTACGGCATGGTCAATGATGAGGGCGATCGCTTTGAGGTTGAAATTCCAGCCTTTATGTTGAGCGAACCCTATACCCTACACTAATGTCCGATTATTTGATTGGCGATATTCAGGGGTGCTACTCTGCCTTGCAAGCCTTATTAAAAAAACTTCATTTCTCTTGGGATAAAGATCAATTATTTTTTTTAGGCGATGTGGTTAATCGAGGAGACAAATCTTTAGCAACCTTGCGCTTTATTAAAAATAATTCAGACAATGCTTCGATGCTATTAGGCAACCATGATTTTCATTTATTAGCCTGCGCATTTGGACACATCAAACCCAGCAAAAAAGATACATTTATTGATATTATTAATGCCCACGACGCGGATCAATTATTAGAATTTTTAGCCTTCCAGCCTTTGTTTATCCAGCATCAGGATGCCCTAATGGTGCATGCTGGCATACCGCCTAATTGGGATATTGATACACTCACTACACAAGCAAAACAAGTACAAGCACACTTACAATCAGACAATTTAAGTGATTTTTTAAAAAAAATGTATCACGATAACCCGCATACTTGGCATCCAGATTTAACCGAATTAGACCAATGTCAATACACCATCAATGCCTTAATGCGGATGCGTTTTTGCAAGGCTAATGGCGAGTTGGAGTTTGCCCATAAACTGAATGTTGACCAAGCACCACAAGGCTTCAAAGCTTGGTTTGAGCATGATAATCGCCTGCTAAAACAAGCGGATATTTTCTTTGGACATTGGTCCACTTTATCCGCCGTCAATCAGGTGCATATTTACCCTATGGATCATGGCTGTATTTGGGGTGGAAAATTGAGTGCTATCAGACTAGAAGACAAAAAAATATTTTCTATTGCTTGTTAAATTTCTATTTGTCCTTCAAATACAAATTCAGCAGGGCCAATCATAACAATCTCCAATTTCTGATTTTTAACACTATTAAAAACTTTCAACTCCCCTCCTTTTAACTGAACGACAATTTCTTTATCAATAACATCCACTTTAGCCGCTTTGCCTAAATACGCCACAGTAGCACATGCCCCACTACCACAAGCCTGAGTTTCGCCCACACCGCGCTCATAAACCCTAAGGCTAATATGGCGCTCATCAATAATTTTTACAAAATTAACATTCACACCTTCTGGAAAATTCGCAGAACTTTGTATTTTTTTGGCAATTACTTCAATATCTTGATTAATATCATCAACAATTAATACCGCGTGTGGGTTGCCTACTGACACTACACCCACTGTTTCCCCCTCAACGACATAAGTTGCATTGTCATTTTTTATTTGTTTAAAGGGAATAGAATCAGGATTCCATATTGCCTTCCCCATGGTAACTAATACTGAATCATCATCAAGAATTTCCAGCACAATTACATCTTTTTTTGTTTCTACCCAAATATACTCGCCACCCTTTTTACTCGTTAGATTTTTTTCTACAACAAAACGCGCAAAACACCGAGCCCCATTGCCACATTGCTCCACTTCAGAACCATCAGCATTAAAAATTCGATATTTAAAGTCATTCTCACTATTTTCCGCTTGCTCCACTAATAACAATTGGTCAAAACCCACGCCAAGATTACGGTTTGATAACTGGGCAATTTGCTTAGCATTAAGCCCGATTTGCCCCTCAGTGTTGATTTGCCCCTTGGTATTATCAATCACCATAAAATCATTACCCAGGCCGTGCATTTTTGTAAAATTAATTTTCATACGGGTATTTTATCCACTTATAAAGCTCAAATTAGCAAAACTGCATTTAAACTCAATCAAATTAGTTGAAAACAAATAGACTCTATTTAATTACTTTTCTTAACTTCTAAAAACCTCAAATCAATCCTTTAAACAGTGAATACTCTACCCATCTTATCACTATAGCAACCAAACAGCATCCACTTTAGTCTCATTGCATGAAACGGAAATAAGCTGCACCATTTAATTTCTTAACATTATTACAAAAGAACGTGCAATGTAATACCCCAAAAAAACCACACATTTCTAAAGTCCAAAATTAATAAACCAAAAAAAAAAGCCGACCAATGGCCGACTCTTTGGCAAATGGTTAAAAAATTACTGAGCCGCCTTGGTTGCTATTTCGTCTGTTTCAGTCGCCACTGGAACGGTTTGATGTGGACTGTCATGCAAAGGCATCTTATTCTTATTCATCGGATTAAACAAAGGATTGCTCGCACTAAAATTAAATGGCTGCGCCTGTTGACCATAATTAAACGGCTGGAAGTATGAATTGTCTTGCATTGGGTTAAAATTTTGCCCATTGCCACAAGGCGTGTTAAAACTTGTGCCATTCATAGGCAGGTTATTACGCCAAGCGTTGTTATTCCAGGCATTGTTATTAGTATTACCAACATGACCACGATTGCCCCAGTTGTTGTTATTCATGGGCATATTGTTGCCCCAACTGTTGTTATTCCAGCTGTTATTGTTCCAAGGATTGTTATTCCAAGGGTTATTATTATTGCCAGCATTGCTCCATGGCATGTTGTTGCCAAAGTTCATAGGGTTATTGTTATTCCAGTTGTTGTTAGCCGCGGTTGCACTGAGTGCTGCTGCCATTAATGTAATTGCGATTATTTTTTTCATGTTATTTTCCTATAATTATTTTTTTTAGAGACCTTTGCATAAATAGGGATGATTAGCAAAATTCAATTTTTGTTCAATTGGTGATTTTCTTAAACCCAACCCTAGCAGGGCTAAGGTAGGGTTTAAAAAATTGCCAAGTGAATGAAAAGTGGATTTTTGATGATTATTCATATTTATGCAAAGGTCTCTTTTAATAAACGAAAAAGCCAGCAACTTGTGCGGGCTTTTTAAACAAAGTGGTGTTATTTGGTAGGTTTAATAGGCACTACCTGTGAACCACTCCAAGCGTTGTTAGGGCTATTGTACGGGTTGTTGAAATTGCCATACGGATTGTTAGTGTTGTATGGGTTGTTGAAATTGCCATACGGATTATTGAAATTATTATATGAGTTGCCGTATGGATTATTGTATGGATTGTAACCATTGAAATGATTATTATTCCAGCCATTATTGTTATCATCAAACTCATCGGCCATATTTGACATCTCTTCCATATACCAACGTGGATCCCAGTAGTCATAAGGATTGTAGCCAAACATACCGTTGTCTTCTTGGTAGCCGTTATAATTATAGCCGTTGCTCCATGGCATATTATTAGTATTAAAAAATGCGTTGGCACTGAGTGAAACGGCGATTAATGCGATTATTGCTAGTAGTTTTTTCATGGGCTTATCCTCATCGTTATAAAAAAATCATAGTATAACACACATTAAGCTTTGTAATAAAGCTAAGGTTATGACATATAGGGGCTGATAAGCTTTAGGTATAATGTTGGGTATGAATACAAAAGAGATATTACAAGAGCTTTTAGAGCAACGAATTTTAGTACTAGATGGCGCCATGGGTACTATGATTCAGCAACATAAATTAAGTGAAGCTGATTATCGGGGTGCGCGTTTTAAAGATTGGCATAGTTTGGTTCAAGGCAACAACGACCTTTTGTCGCTCACTCAACCCGATATTATTCTAAATATTCATCGTGCTTATTTAGAAGTAGGTGCTGATATTGTTGAAACCAACACCTTTAACGCCACTCAAACTTCTATGTCTGACTACCAAATGGAAGCATTGGCATACGAGATTAACGTCGAAAGCGCACGCTTAGCCAAACGCGCCTGTGATGAATTTTCAACCGACAACAAGCCAAGATTTGTTGCCGGTGTGATTGGCCCAACTTCCCGCACTTGCTCACTTTCACCTGATGTCAACGACCCAGGTTTTAGAAATGTTTCTTTTGATGAATTGGTTGATGTCTATATACAATCAACCCGAGGTTTAATTAAAGGCGGTGCTGATATTATTTTAATCGAAACCATTTTTGACACTCTCAATGCCAAAGCCGCTATTTTTGCCGTACAGCAAGTGTTTGAAGACGACGATATTGAATTACCCATTATGATTTCAGGCACCATTACTGACGCTTCTGGTCGCACTCTATCTGGGCAAATGACCGAGGCATTTTACAACTCTCTGCGCCATGCAAACCCGATTTCAATCGGCCTTAACTGCGCACTAGGCCCTGATTTATTACGCCAATATGTTGCCGAGCTGTCGCGCGTTTCCAGCACCTATGTATCCGCACATCCAAACGCCGGATTGCCCAACGAATTTGGCGAATACGATTTAGGTGCCATCACCATGAGCGAGCAAGTAGGCGAATGGGCCACCTCAGGCTTGGTCAATATCTTAGGGGGCTGCTGTGGCTCAACCCCAGAACATATCAAAGGCATTGCCGAGGCCGTTGAGGGTGTCAAGCCACGAAAAATCCCCAACATCAAGCCCGAGTGTCGCTTATCGGGCTTAGAGGCGTTTAATATCGGCAAAGATACTCTATTTGTCAATATCGGCGAGCGCGCCAACATCACTGGCTCTGCCAAATTCAAACGCCTAATCCTCAACGAAGAATTTGAAGAGGCGCTGGATATTTGCCGTGCTCAGGTGGAAGATGGCGCTCAAGTGGTTGATATCAATATGGATGAAGGCATGCTTGATGGCAAGGCAGCCATGGTGCGTTTTATGAATTTAATCGCCTCGGAACCTGATATTTCCAAAGTGCCTATTATGGTGGATTCTTCAAAATGGGAAATTATTGAGGCCGGACTAAAATGCACACAGGGCAAGCCAATTGTTAATTCAATCTCACTCAAAGAGGGCAAGCACAATTTTATTAAATACGCCCGCCTATGCAAACGCCACGGCGCAGCCATTATCGTGATGGCATTTGACGAGGTAGGTCAGGCAGACACCCAAGCGCGCAAGATTGAAATTTGCACCAAGGCTTATCATATTTTGCTGGATGAGGTCGGTTTTGCACCAGAAGACATTATTTTTGACCCGAATATTTTTGCCGTGGCCACTGGTATCGAGGCGCACAATAATTACGCCGTGGATTTTATCGAGGCCACGCGCGAGATCACCAAAACCCTGCCTTATGCCAAAATATCGGGCGGTGTTTCTAATGTATCGTTTTCATTCAGAGGCAACAACCCGGTGCGTGAGGCCATCCACTCGGTGTTTTTATACCACGCCATCCAAGCAGGTATGGGCTTGGGCATTGTCAACGCTGGGCAGTTGGTGGTTTATGATGATATTGATCCGATACTCAAAAAAGCAGTCGAGGATGTGGTACTCAATCGCGATGACAACGCTGGCGAGCGCTTGGTCGATATTGCCGCTCAATTCTCTGGCACCCAACAAAAAGAAAACCCCAAAGATTTAGAATGGCGCACCTGGCCAGTTGAAAAACGCTTGCAGCATGCTTTGGTTAAAGGCATCACCCAATTTATTGACGAAGACACCCAAGCAGCCTTTGACAAGCTCGGCCGCCCTATTCTGGTCATTGAAGGCCCGCTAATGGATGGTATGAATATAGTCGGTGATTTATTTGGCGCCGGCAAAATGTTCTTGCCACAAGTGGTCAAATCCGCCCGAGTGATGAAAAAATCAGTAGCCTATTTAGACCCTTATTTAGAAGCTGAAAAAGAAGATTGCGGCGCCAGCACCCAAGGCAAAATTCTAATGGCAACGGTCAAGGGCGATGTGCACGACATTGGCAAAAACATTGTCGGCGTGGTGCTTTCGTGCAACAATTATGAGATTGTCGATTTGGGCGTAATGGTACCTGCCGACACCATTCTTGACACTGCCATTCGAGAAAAAGTCGATATTATCGGGCTTTCTGGACTAATCACCCCATCACTTGATGAGATGGTATTTGTTGCCAAAGAAATGTCGCGCCTAGGATTTAAACTGCCCCTATTAATTGGCGGCGCAACCACCTCCATCGCCCACACCGCAGTCAAAATTGAGCCACAATACGACCAAGGCGTATTCTACGTCAAAGATGCCTCCAAAGCAGTCGGCGTTGCCGCAGCACTATTATCAGAAAAACTCAAGCCAGACTTAGTCAGCAGCACCCAAGCAAACTACGAAAAAGTCAGAATCCGGCGTGCCAACAAAGGCAAAAGCAAGCTCATATCAATGGCAGCAGCCAGAGCCAACAAGCCCAAACTTAAATTTGACAACATCAGCCCCCCTAATCAACTGGGTGTGCAAGTATTCAAACAATACGACCTATCCGCCATATTTGAATTTATCGACTGGGTGCCGTTTTTCCGCACCTGGGAGCTGGCGGGCAAATTCCCCGATATTCTCACAGATGAGGTAGTGGGTGAATCCGCCTCGGCACTATATGAAGATGCCAAAGCCATGTTTAAGCGGGTCATTGATGGCAAATTGCTTCAGGCCAATGCCGTGGTCGGCGTGTTCCGTGCCAATAGCCAGCATGAAGATATTGAGCTGATTGATGATGCCGGCCAGATAACCACGCTTAATCACCTGCGCCAACAATTGGACAAAAAAGGCAACACGCCCAATTTTTGTCTAAGCGATTTTATTGCCCCAAAAGAGAGCGGCGTACAAGACTATCTGGGCGCATTTGCCGTGACGGCAGGCATCAATATTGAGCCGCTAGTAGCCGCTTATGAGGC
>JAJRPY010000059.1 GCA_024280535.1 Gammaproteobacteria bacterium
AAAATTTTGTGCTTTGATCTTTTTATCTTTGATTAGTTACTGTTTTTCAGTTTGAATGCGTTTTAATAATTCATTAGCGGGCTCGGTATTTGGATTTTTTATCCGCCAATCTTGCGTGAGTTTGCCCTCAATCGCCTCTTGTAAAATTTGCTGACGCAATTTCTTTAGTAGCGTTTGTTGCAAAACAATTTCTTGTTTTAAATCGTTTTCTTCAGTTTCTATACTTTTGAGTTTTTTAACGATTATTTTTTGCTTTTCAATACTTGGCAGATTAATTTCAAGTGGCAATAGATGTTTAGGCTTAATTTCTGTTTTGATACCACCTTTAACTTGTTCTTGCAATAATTTAACAAATTCAGCACTTTTTAAAAACCGTTTAAAATAAGCAACATTAATTTTACGCTCATCAAATGTATAAGACGAATAGTGAATAGTTGCCTTGACATTTTGATCACCACGGTAAATACCCATTGCCCCTTTTGCAACATTAATACCTGAAATAACCAAATCATCAGGACAAATTAAAATCATTTTAGTATTACTGGGTTTTTGAGCAATATGGAAACTACCCGAAAAATCAATTTTACTAATACGACCTAATCCAGCGATTTTTTCATCATCTGGCTGATATTTTTCTTTGCGTTCAAATAGAAAATCTCCAATCTTAACTTTTTGCCATTGTGTCATTGAAAAACCCCTCTTGGATCAAACACCATTTTAAGTCTTTTCTCAATATCCATGCGTAATTTTGAGGCAGATTGTTGCTTATTAGGCGGGGATAATTCGCCGATATACGCCATAGGCATTACTTTGAAACTGACTTGGGTTAGCATGGCTAATTTACCTTTGGAACCGACTAATAAACGTGCTACATCGTAGCCGGCGACATTTTTCATGACTTGACCACCGAAGTTGAGTAAATCGCCGTTGCCGTTGATGATTTGTATGCCGAGGATGCTGTCTGATAGGGTTTGGCCGCCGTTGGCGTATGTGGCACCGATGCTGGTGTTATCGTTGGCGTAAAAGGGTAGGGCTTGGTTGTTTTTTTTGAGTTGGGTGTTAATTTGGGCAATTGGTGTGCTGGCTTTAACGGTCATTACTAACTCTTCGGGGTGGTACTCTACTATGCCTGAATACGCTAGTAAGGTGCTGTTGATGTGCAGACTGTCGGTGTTTTTGACTAGATTTTGCAGTGCTTGAAGGCGTTTATCAATTGGGTTTTGCATTAAAAACGCTCCAATTCTGGATGGGGTAATTTGCCGTGATGTACATGCATGGCGCCGAGTTCAGCGCAACGGTGTAATTCGGGGATGGCTTTGCCAGGGTTGAGTAGAGATTTTGGGTCAAATACGGCTTTGATTTGGTGGAAAACGGCCAATTCTTTTGGGCTGAATTGGTGGCACATGGCATCTAGTTTTTCTACGCCTACGCCGTGCTCTCCGGTGATGCTGCCGCCCATATCGACGCTGAGTTTTAAAATTTCGGTGCCGAATTTTTCTACTTTTTCTAATTCACCTTTGATGTTAGCATCATACAAAATCAGAGGATGCAAATTGCCATCGCCTGCGTGGAATACATTGGCGACTCTGAGCTGGTATTTTTGGCTTAGAGTGGTAATTTTTTCTAGCATATCTGCTAAATGCCGGCGTGGAATGGTGCCGTCCATGCAGTAATAATCGGGGGATAGGCGCCCCACTGCAGGGAAAGCGGACTTGCGCCCTTTCCATAAATTCAGCCGCTACGCTTCACTTTCAGACACTTTTAAGGTAGCTGCGGTTGATAAAATAGTCAGCACTTGACTCAATTCAGCCGCTACTTGCGCTTGCGTGCCGTCCAATTCACATAATAATAACGCCTTGGCATCTAGCGGATAGCCCACTTGGGCAAAGCCTTCGGCCGCTTCAATGGCAAAACCATCCATCATTTCTAGCCCAGCGGGAATAATCCCAGCCTTGATAATCTCTGCCACCGCATTGGCACAGGCTCGAACAGAATCAAACCCTGCCATCACTACTCGAGCAAGCTCAGGGGTAGGCGTGAGTTTAACGGTGATTTCGGCAATAATCCCCAGCAAGCCCTCCGAGCCATTCATCAATGCCAGCAAGCCCAAGCCCTCATCCTGACGAGATAGCACCAGCTCATCGCCATCAATCGTTAGCAGTTTAATGGCCTCAACATTATGCACCGTTAGCCCATATTTTAAACAATGCACCCCGCCCGAATTTTGTGCCACATTGCCACCAATCGTGCAAGCAATTTGGCTGGACGGATCGGGCGCATAATACAAGCCAAACCCTGCCACTGCCTCACTAATCGCAATATTCCTCACCCCCGGCTCCACCACTGCCAAGCGCTTATCCGCATCAATTGATTTAATTTTATTAAGCTTTGACAAACCAAGAACAATCGACTCCGATAAAGGCATTGCCCCACCTGCCAAGCCCGTGCCCGCACCGCGCGTGACCACGGGGGTATTATTCGCCTTGCAAATTTTTAATACTTGCTTGACTTGTTCGATATTCTCAGGCAATACCACTGCCAAAGGGGTTTGCCGATAGACACTCAAGCCATCGCACTCAAATGGGCGGGTATTTTCCTTGCCTGTTAAAACCGACTCTTGGGGGAGTTTTTTGCGTAATTGTTGGATGAGCATTGTTTTTTATTTTCCAAAATTATTCCAGTGGTAAATGTTTACCAATATAACCGATATAAATTTTGTCACCTTGCTCGAGAAAATAAATTCTACATTTATTGGGTAAGCTTTTTATATGATTTTCGATAAATGTTTTTTCCTCCTCAACCGTAAACATTCTATATTTTTTAAGTTGTGAGTTTTGATTAACTGTTTTACTTTCAGGGCTCCAATTATAATCTGTTATTTTTTTACGCTCCGTTTCAACATCTCGCAAAATGCCAATTGCCCCATCAAATACTGCTTTATCCATTCCTTGTATTTGTTCTTTAACTTCTGGACAAAATTTTATTTTATTTGGAAAATTTACCTCTTTATTTTCCCAAAAATTTCTAATTGTGATTTTTTGCTTGTTATTTTTTTGTAAGTCATTAAAAAAATCTTTATGTGAATACAAATGACTTTTTTCAGAAGCGTGTTTTATTTGAACAATATCTTTTGTAATTTTGGCATCTTTATTAATTGTCTTTTTTATAAGACGAATATTATTCTCATCCCATTTTGCATTAGAATTAAAACTCACGGCTATCGTATTCCAAATATCACAGCAAGCTAGACCACTATCAGTGGCTATATTTTCGTAATAATATTCATTTGTTTGTTGGGATTGTATTTGCTCCTCATCACATTT
>JAJRPY010000060.1 GCA_024280535.1 Gammaproteobacteria bacterium
GCAATTTCTATCCCATTACATCAAACTTTTGATTATCGTTGTGATCAAGAAATAGCCGCTGGCGTGCGTGTAAAAGTGCCTTTTGGTGCCAAAAAAGTTATCGGTATTGTACTGGGTCATAAAGATAAAAGTGCGTTTAAAAAATTAAAATCTGTTGAAGAAGTGCTGGATGAGTCGCCCATTTTAAGCACATCAATGCTGGATTTTTTGTTTTGGGCGGGTCACTATTATCATCATCCAATTGGCGAGGTGTTATTAGCGTCCATGCCCAAAAATTTACGCCTTGGCAAACCGGCAACAATTAAAAAAGTTATCGGGTTGCCAAATGAGGTGCAAGCGCCCAATTTTGAGATTACCGAAGAGCAAGATTATGCCATTCAAGCCATTCTTGCTAAGCAAAAAAGTTATTATGGATTTCTGCTACATGGGGTGACGGGCAGTGGCAAAACTGAGGTATATTTGCGAATTACTCAAGACATTCTCAACCAAGGAAAGCAGGTGTTGGTATTGGTGCCAGAAATTGGCTTGACACCACAAATGATTGCCAGATTTGAATCTCGCCTTGATACGCGCATAGTGGCCATTCATTCGCAACTCAATGAAACGCAAAAACTCGATGCCTATTTATTAGCCAAAGAGGCGCAAGCGGGCGTTGTGCTAGGCACGCGTAGTGCTATTTTTGCACCAATGCCGAAGTTGGGATTAATTATTGTTGATGAAGAGCATGATGGTTCTTTTAAACAGCAGTCAAGTTTTCGATATTCTGCCCGTGATTTAAGTTTTATTCGCGCAAAACAGGCCAATATCCCCTTGGTGCTGGGCACGGCCACCCCTTCGCTAGAAAGTTTAAAAAATACCATGGACAATAAATTGATGCGCCTAACTTTGGCCAATCGAGCAGGTGGCGCGGTGATGCCAAAAGTGAGTTTGATTGATATGCGCAGTAATTTTGACGGTGCTTTGTCAAAATTATTAATCGAAAAAATGCAGCAATATCTGACCAAGGGTAAGCAGGTTATGTTGTTTATTAATCGTCGTGGCTATGCGCCGGTGTATTTTTGCACAGAGTGCGGCTGGAAATCTGAATGTAGTCATTGCAATGCCTCAATGATTTACCATCGCCATATTAATCGCCTTAAGTGCCATCATTGTGGTGATGAAAAAATGCCAGAGCAAATATGCCCTGAGTGCGACCAATCCACGCTTGAGGTCTATGGTTACGGCACTGAACGGCTTGAGGAAACCCTGGGATCGCATTTTCCTGATATGCCCATTATCCGCATTGACCGCGACACCACTAGGCGCAAAAAAGCCTTGGCACAGCAGTTAGACAAAATCAATTCAGGCGAGCCTTGCATCATTGTTGGTACGCAAATGCTGGCAAAAGGCCATGATTTTTCAAATTTAGCCATGGTGGGGATTTTGGACATTGATGGCGGATTTTTGTCTATTAATTTTCGGGCAACAGAATATTTAGCCCAACTTTTAATTCAAGTCTCTGGACGTGCAGGCAGAGGGGTGGAGCAAGGCGAGGTGGTGATTCAAACACGCTATCCTGACCACCCAATGTTTAATTATGTGTTGTCTAATCGATACACCCAGTTTGCCAGCGGCCTGCTCAAGCAGCGTATGAGCGCTGTTATGCCGCCTTTTGCCCATCAGGCTTTGCTTTGTGCCAATGCTAAAAACAAACAAAATGCACAAGAATTTTTGCAAGATGCGGCAGGGTTGCTAAAAAATATCAATATGGATGGCGTGGAAATTTGGGGGCCAGTTGCCAATTCGATTGAGAAAAAAGCAGATTATTATTATTTCAACCTCTATTTACAATCAGTTAATCGATCCGCACTGCACCAAATGCTGGCAACTTTTAACCAGCATGTTGGCAGTTTAAAGTTAAAAAATAAAGTGCGTTGGTATTTGGATGTTGACCCGATTGATTGAATTTACAATGCGTTGACAACGGTTTTTATAGCAGTTGTGAGGGTTAATAATTCTGCTTGGCTGATTGTAAATGGTGGCATGGTGTAAAGCAATTTGCCATAAGGTCTGAGCCAAACCCCTTGCTCAATTAATCGGTTTTGCGTGGTTTGTATGTCGATGTCTTGCGTCAATTCGACTATGCCAATAGCGCCCAAAATACGCACATCAGCCACTTGCTTGTGTTGTTTTAATGGGGTTAATTCTTGGTTTAAAATTGCCTCAATATTGGCAATATTGTCCTGCCAAGGTGAGTTTAACAATAAATCAATGCTGGCGTTGGCAACACTACAGGCCAAGGGATTGGCCATAAAAGTCGGGCCGTGCATAAGCGTGCCAACGGTTTGGGAGATTTTATTGGTGGTTAATGTGGCAGCAAGTGTCATATAGCCGCCTGTTAATGCCTTGCCTAGACATAGAATATCAGGCTCAACGTCCACATAGTCTAGGGCAAATAATTCGCCAGTTCTACCAAAGCCTGTGGCAATTTCATCCAAAATAAAGAGTACATCATATTGCGCACATAGAGCTTTTGCTTGGGTTAAATAGTGTGGGTTGTAAATTCGCATCCCGCCGGCGCCTTGCACAACGGGCTCCAAAATCATGGCGGCTATGGTGTGAGAATGTTGCTTTAGGGTGGCAGTTAAATCTTGCAAAGCCTCATCCATGCTAACCATAGACGGGCTTTTAACAAAAAAGTGTTGGGGCAATACGCCTGAAAATAAATGATGCATGCCATTATCAGGATCGCACACGCTCATAGCACCCAAGGTATCGCCATGATAACCGCCACGAATGCTAATC
This sequence comes from Gammaproteobacteria bacterium, assembly GCA_024280535.1. Classification (GTDB taxonomy): domain Bacteria; phylum Pseudomonadota; class Gammaproteobacteria; order PS1; family Pseudothioglobaceae; genus Thioglobus_A. Next base: position 2,785 of record JAJRPY010000060.1, read on the forward strand.
AGCCGATGCTTATTTTTTTGACCCTGATGGTGCCAATATTGCAGTGCCATTTTTAGTGCCACTTCAACTGCTACAGAGCCTGAATCGGTAAAAAAAAC
>JAJRPY010000061.1 GCA_024280535.1 Gammaproteobacteria bacterium
ATCTTGGCTTAATTCCGCCCAAGGGGTTTCCTCTTCCATTGGTTAGTTATGGCGGATCCAGTATGATTTTTGTACTCATTTCACTGGGAATTTTACTAAGAATTGATATGGAAAATCACAGCAAATATGCCAAAAAATAACACCTCCACAAACAAAACAATACTCATTATGGCTGGCGGCACAGGTGGGCATATCTTTCCCGCATTGGCAATTGTCAACGAACTAAAAAAACACAACATTAAGATTGAATGGCTTGGCTCCAAACACGGCATGGAAAATACCATTGTGCCCAAATACGGCATCAAATTACACCGCGTTAATGCCGTTGGATTGCGGGGTAAAAATATGATCAGCCTTATTAAAGCCCCGTTTCAATTAGCACTGGCTAGTATTCAAGTAGCCAAAGTTTTTGCCCGCATAAAACCTGATGTGGTGTTGGGGATGGGTGGTTTTGCTTCGGGCATTGGCGGGCTAATGGCTTGGCTTTATCGGGTGCCTTTGTTTATTCATGAGCAAAATTCAATTCCTGGCACCACCAATCGATTATTATCCAAAATTGCCAAACAAAGTTTTCAAGCATTTGATCACAGCTTCAAACCCAGTATTAATGCGCTAACAGTCGGCAACCCTGTGGTTTTTACCGCTAAAAAATCAGGCTCTGACAATAAAAAATTAAACTTACTTATCATTGGCGGCAGTCTGGGTGCCAAGCCTATTAACGAGGTAGTGACCCAATTAGAGATCAAGGTGAATATTTGGCATCAAACGGGGCAATTGCACTTTAAAAACGTCCAATCTCAATACAGCAACAAACCTGTCAAAATAACGGCTTTTATTGATGATATGGCTAAGGCTTACGCTTGGGCAGATGTGGTATTGTGTCGAGCAGGAGCAATGACGGTTTCTGAGCTAATGCTAAGTGCTACACCAAGTATTTTAATTCCTTTGCCCTATGCAATTGACAATCATCAATTCTATAATGCCAAAATTTTGGCAGACGCAAAAGCCGGTATTTTGATTGAGCAGCAAAATTTGAGCGTTGATTTACTTGAAAAAACATTGCTTGATTTAGAGCAAACTACACTTAACAAAATGTCCGCTAATGCCTTGACACTAGCCAAGCCAAACGCCGCCATTGAAATATCAAACTATTTGCTTGACGCTTAAACAAAACGCCAGCACTCATGCTAACAAAATATAATTAAAAGCATCAAATTGTGTTTAATTAAGACTGGCACGGCTCATATTTAAGCCAAGTTTTTCAAACAAGGCCTTGTCGCTGCCCGTATCAGGATTGTCTGTTGTTAATAACTGATCGCCGTAAAAAATAGAATTGGCACCCGCATAAAAACACAAGGCTTGCATGGCCTCACCCATATCAGTCCTGCCTGCTGATAGGCGCACCACTGATTTTGGCATTAGAATACGCGCAACGGCAATCATCCTGACAAATTCAGTTTCTGATGGTGGCTCGATTTTTTCAAACGGTGTGCCTGGAATGGGAACCAACAAATTCAGCGGCACACTATCGGGATGTTTTTCTAAATTGGCTAAGGATCTGAGCATTGAAGCTCTGTCTGTTTGCCCCTCCCCTAAGCCCAAAATACCGCCACTACAAACATTAATATCTGCATTTTGCACAGATTCCAATGTATTTAAACGGTCTTGAAAAGTGCGTGTACTAATGACGTTGGCATAATTTTCCTCTGACGTGTCCAGATTGTGATTGTAATAATCCAGCCCTGCCTGTTTAAGCGTCAACGCCTGCGCTTGCGTTAGCATGCCTAATGTAACGCAAGTTTCCATGCCCATGGCCTTAACCCCCTGAATCATAGGAATAACCTTATCTAGGCTTTTATCCGTAGGATTTCGCCAAGCAGCTCCCATGCAAAAACGCGTAGCACCCTGATCTTTTGCTACTTTTGCCTGTTTTAAAACCAACTCAACATCCATTAATTTTTCGCGCGTAAGACCTGTATCGTATTTAGAGCTTTGCGAGCAATAGGAACAATCTTCTGGGCAGGCACCTGTTTTAATATTCAATAGTGAGCTTACTTGCACATAATTTGGATCAAAATTTTCCCTATGAATATTATGCGCTTTGAACAATAAATCATTAAATGGCAATGCAAATAATGCCTCAACTTCATCAAGTTTCCAGTTGTTTCTTAATTGTGTCATACAGATATTTGATAGATAATTAGGCTGAGTATTTTAACTTAATCTGGCTAACCTTAGCCATAAAAAAACCGTGCAATTGCACGGTTTTTATTGAACTTAAATTAAGCGACTACAGGCTGTAGTACATATCAAATTCAACAGGATGCGGCGCTGAACGCATAGCATTCACTTCTTTCATTTTAAGCTCAATGAAAGAATCAATGACGTTATCCGTAAACACACCACCTGAGGTTAAGAAATCACGATCCTCATTAAGTGCATCAAGTGCCTGTTCTAAAGAATTACACACCTTAGGAATCTTGGCTTTTTCTGCATTGGATAATTCATACAAATCACCATCTTCAGGCTTGCCTGGGTGAATTTTATTTTTAATACCATCAAGACCCGCCATTAACATAGCCGAAAATGCCAAATATGGATTGGCAGTATTGTCCGGAAAACGCACTTCAATACGACGACCTAACGGGTTGCCCACATAAGGAATACGAATGGCAGCAGAGCGGTTTTTAGCAGAATATGCCAGCATTTCAGGCGCTTCATAACCAGGCACTAAGCGCTTATAAGAGTTGGTTGATGCGTTGGTAAAAGCGTTTAACGCCCGAGCATGCTTAATAATGCCGCCAATATAAAACAACGCCATTTCACTTAAATTACCGTACTCATCGCCATCAAATAAATTAACCCCGTCTTTAGCAATGGATTGATGCACATGCATACCATTACCATTATCCACCGCAATTGGCTTAGGCATAAAAGTGGCAGTTTTGTTATACATATGAGCAACGTTATGAATACAATATTTAAGGATTTGCGTCTCATCAGCCTTTTTAACCAAGGTATTAAATTTAGCACCAATTTCACATTGACCTGCCGTGCCTACTTCATGGTGATGCACTTCGGTTTCCACACCCATTTCTTCAATTGCCAAGCACATTTCTGATCTAAGGTCGTGTAATGAATCTACTGGTGGAACGGGGAAATAACCGCCTTTAACGTTTGGACGATGGCCTTTATTGCCACCTTCTAAATCAGAGCCTGACTCCCAATCTGCCTCTGCAGAATGAATTTCATAAAACGCCCTACCCATGCCAAATCCAGTATCCCATTTAACACTGTCAAACACGAAAAATTCATTTTCATTGCCAAAATAAGCAGTATCGCCAACGCCTGAATCTTGCATATATTTTTCCGCACGCTTGGCAATTGAACGAGGGTCTTTCTCGTAACCCTGCATATTGCTTGGCTCAATAATATCGCAACGTACAATCAATGTGGACTCTTGTGTGAACGGATCCATCACGCAAGCACTGGTGTCTGGCATTAAAATCATATCAGATTCGTTAATGTCTTTCCAACCTGTGATTGAAGAGCCGTCAAACATTTGCCCTTCTTCAAATTTGCCCTCATTAACCGTATGGGCTGGCACACTAACATGGTGTTCTTTACCATGCGTATCGGTAAAACGGAAATCAACGAATTTAACTTCGTTGTCTTTAATCATCTTCATTACATCTTTGGCAGACATAGTTTCTCCTTATGTAGTTAATTGTTTATATTGGCTGACATTCTTTGTCAAACAGGCGCACCATTACGCACAAATTTTCTTTGTTTCAACTCAAATACAGGGCAAAAACAAGCTAATAATTCTACCCTATTTTTTTATAAAGATGTTGTTTTCATTGCACCAAAATCCAAAAATAATAACATGCTCCAGCTAAAAAACCCTTCAGACAGTTTTGCTTTAAAGTTGATTATACGGGCAGTGAAACAAAGAGCGAAGGTGATGCTATAACACTATTTTTGGTAATTTTTCCCCCATTCTTCTAACGATAAAATCGTCTTTTTAAGGGATTTCCCCTGTTTTGTTAAACTGTATTCTACTTTGGGTGGCACAACTTTATACACCTCTCGATGCACCAACCCATCATCTTCAAGTTCTCTTAATTGCTTAGTCAGCATCCTTTGGGTAATGTTTGGCATAAACTTTTTTAACTCGCCAAATCTTTTTGTATCCTTAATTAAATGATAAAGAATGACCCCCTTCCATTTGCCACCAATTAGACTCAAGGTCAATTCCACGGGGCAATGCTCGCCTCTTTGCTTACTCTTATTTCACTCCTTTAGTATACTTATAGATACTATATAACAAAAAAATGCCTACTTGACAATAATATACTTGTTATTTTAACATACACATTTTTAATAAAGCTAAAAGGATAACACCATGACACACCAAATTATAAAAGACTTAACTTGGCGCCATTCAACCAAAAAATACGACACTGATAAAAAAATATCTGCCGAAGATTTGAGTGTAATTTATGAGGCGATGCGTTTATCAGCCTCTTCTATCAATTCACAGCCGTGGCGATTTATCGTCATTGAAAGCCCAGCGGCAAGACAAAGAATGCACCAGACTTTTGCCCATAAATTCCAATTTAACCAACCCCATGTATTTGACAGCTCGCAAGTGATTTTATTTGCACACAATCCACGCTATACACGAGAAGATTATGCCGAAATTGTGGACAACGATATCGAGGATGGCAGGGCAAAACCCGAAGAAAGAGAAGAAAGCTTTGGCAAATTTTTCTTTGCAGAACTCAACACCGATGCACAAGGCAACACTACCCCCTGGACCAAAGCCCAACTGTATTTAGCACTGGGCAACACCCTACACACTTTGGCTCGACTTAAAATTGATTCAACGCCAATAGAGGGATTAGATATAGCGTTGCTTAATCAAGAATTTGCCCAAGAATTAGGGGATTATCAATGTGAAGTGGCTTTAGCCATTGGCTATCGACACACCGATGATTACAATGCCAGTCTGCCAAAATCGCGCCGCCGCTTAGACAGTATTTTGCTTACAGTATAAAAAAATGCAAACGAAAAAAATATTACTAGTCACTGCTGGATATTCAATATTTGATGCCAAAGGGCGACTCAATGGATTTTTAAGTTACTTAACTGACAAAACCCTAAGTGCAAAAGGCTATCAAGTCAAAATTTCAGATGTCACCAAGGACACATTGAATATGGATAGAGAACTGAGCAAATTGCTTTGGGCAGATAGCGTTATTTATATTATGCCAATGATGTGGTTTAATATGCCTGCCCCATTGGTCACATGGCTTGGCGAGGTTTTGCTTTATGAAAAAACTTTTCTCATTACCGACCATTATGGCGAAGGAGGACAAGTGCCGGCTAATCAATTTATGGTAGTCACCACTTCTAATATGAAAAGTAGCGATTTAGGCACGGGTTTTGTGCTAAAAAATGCAGCGCATATTGATGATTTATTACAACCCTTGATTATGACTAATCATTATTTAAGTATTCGCCAGCAATTGCCAACTTTTCATGCAGATAACGTGATTGCAGGAGAGACTGATTGGATTGAAAGAGACTATATTAAACACCTAGATAGTTATTTTTAGTTATTGAGTTTAAACCCTACCTTGGTCCTACTAGGGTTGAGTTTAAGAAAATCACCAATTGAACAAAAATTGAATTTTGCTAATCATCCCTATTTATACAAAGGTCTCATTATTTTTGGACTAAAGCAATTCGTTTAAAAAAAATATCACAAGCGGTTTACTTATTGCTTTTCCACCATCAAAACAATCCCCTCTGATTTTTCCTCAATTGTCAGCACTTTATGCCCATGAACCTTACACCAAGCAGGTATATCATGAAGTACGCCTGGATCAGTTGCCAGCATTTGAATGGTATCACCTGGTTGGATGGTTTCAATCATTTCACCCAGTCGAATTACCGGCATGGGGCATAATAATTTTTTAACATCTAATCTATTGTTCATCTTAATTATCGCCTTTTTGTTGTAGATTAAGCCAATCTTGAGGCTTTAAATATTTGTCGTATAATTGCGCCTCAAGTGAATTTTTCTTCGGTGTATATTGATACGCCCAGCGCACTAATGGTGGCAATGACATTAAAATAGATTCGGTGCGACCCCCCGTTTGTAAGCCAAATAAGGTGCCTCGATCATAAACCAAATTAAACTCCACATAACGCCCCCGACGATATAGCTGAAATTGCCTTTCTTGGTCGGTAAATGGCACCTCTTTGCGTTTTTCAATAATAGGACGGTAGGCCTTAATATATCCATCCCCTACACTTTGCATAAACGCAAAACACTGCTCAAAACCACCTGTATTTAAATCATCAAAAAACAAACCGCCAATCCCACGCTGCTCATCACGATGGGGCAAATAAAAATACTCATCACACCACTTTTTATACCGTGGATATAACTCCTTGCCAAAAGGATCGCAGGCATCTTTAGCGCCTTGGTGCCAAGCAATAGCGTCCTCATCAAAGCCATAATACGGAGTTAAATCAAAACCACCGCCAAACCACCAAACCGGCGGATCGCCAGCTTTTTCAGCGATAAAAAAACGCACATTGGCGTGTGATGTAGGCGCATAAGGATTGTTCGGATGAATCACCAATGACACCCCCAAGGCAG
>JAJRPY010000062.1 GCA_024280535.1 Gammaproteobacteria bacterium
CTTTTAGCGTGCCTTGTTCGAGCATTTCTAATAAACGGTGAACGCCTGTGGTGGTTTCTTCGCTAATGCCGTGGATGTCTTTTAGCATGGCCGGGTATTTTTCATGTAGCATTTGCGTCAAATCGCCGCCATCGTCAAGCACCATATTGGCATTCCAAGGCTTGCCATTGGTTAAAATAGTTTGCTCAATACACCATAAAAACTCTTCTTCAGTTTCGCCTTTCCAAGCAAAAGTAGGAATATCTGCAGCTACCATGGCAGCGGCTGCGTGATCTTGTGTTGAGAAAATATTGCAACTTGACCAGCGAACCTCAGCCCCTAAATCCACCAAAGTTTCCATTAATACGGCGGTTTGGATGGTCATGTGAATACAGCCTAAAATGCGCGCACCTTTGAGAGGTTGCTCGTTACGATATTTATGGCGTAATGTCATCAGTGCGGGCATCTCGGCTTCTGCCAATTCTACTTCTTTGCGGCCGTACTCAGCCAAACTCATGTCAGCTACTTTGTAGTCGTTATTATTTAATGTCGGGTTGCTCATTTTTTCTCCTTTAGAAAATTTAAAAAAATGAGCGTCGTTTTAGGGGTTAAGCCAAGCCTGATTGAAAATAGTTTCAACGCAACGCTCCTTGGCAGTTTTTACTTATTATATGATACTCAATAAATTTATTTCAACAAATGGCTGCGATCGGTTTTTTCCCAACTAAGAGCCTCTTCTGTGCGACCAAAGTGGCCGTAACTGGCAGTTTGTTGGTAGATTGGGCGTTTTAAATCGAGCATGGCAATTAAACCCTTTGGGCGTAAATCAAAATGTTTGCGTATGAGTGTTTCAATTGCCTCGTTAGCGATTGTACCAGTGCCAAAAGTTTCAACACTGATGGAGGTTGGCTCAGCCACGCCAATTGCGTAAGACACTTGCACTTCACAGCGTTGTGCCAGCCCAGCAGCGACAATATTTTTAGCCACATAGCGGGTGGCATAAGCGGCAGAGCGATCGACTTTTGAAGGGTCTTTTCCAGAAAAAGCACCGCCACCATGGCGTGCCATGCCACCATAAGTATCAACAATAATTTTACGACCGGTGAGGCCGGCATCACCTACAGGACCGCCAATGACGAAATTGCCTGTAGGATTGATGTGAATTTTGGTTGATTTAGTCAGCCATTCATGGGGCAAAACAGGCTTGATGATTTCTTCCAATACTGCTTCACGCAAGTCTTTTAATGAGATGTCTTCATTATGTTGAGTGGATAATACCACCGCATCAATGCCAATAATTTTATGATTATCGTAAATACAAGAAACTTGCGATTTTGCATCAGGGCGCAACCAAGAAAGAGTGTTGTTTTTCATTAACTCTGCTTGCTTTGCAACCAAACGGTGAGCATATAATATCGGCGCGGGCATATAAACATCCGTGGCATTACAGGCATAACCAAACATCAGTCCTTGGTCGCCAGCCCCTTGTTGGTGATTTTCAAATTCATCCACACCTTGGGCAATGTCTTGAGATTGTTCGCCTAGTAAATTGGTGATATGGCAGGTTGAACCGTTAAAACCAAGCGCATCATCATTGTAGCCGATGTCGTTAATAGTATCACGTACAATTTTTTCATAATTAATACTAGCGCCTGTGGTAATTTCTCCAGCCAGTACAACGTTGTTGTCTTTGACTAAGGTTTCTACAGCAACTCGTGAGTTTTTGTCTTGTGCTAATGCTGCGTCTAAAATGGCATCAGAAATTTGATCGCAAACCTTATCAGGGTGGCCGGCGGATACTGATTCAGAAGTAAATATCATTATTTTTCTCTCCGTGTAAATGTTAAAAACCCATTTTCAAGAAGGGTTTTTGGTTAAGAAAAACACCTACTTTAGCTTATTTTTAACTACTCTAGGTAGTAACGCTAGCAATCGGGACAAATCAGCGTGATTGATATTATAACTAAAAAATACAGCCTATTCTAAACTTATTTTTAGTGCAATGGCACTGACAAAGGGTGCGCTGATTAAACTCAAGGCTAAAAACATGGCTAAAAAGTAAAGTTGACCCTCAATTGGCAAGCCGAATTGTGCTTGAGATACGGCGCTGGTGGCAAAAATTAAAATGGGGATATAAAGTGGCAAAATTAATAACGATAATAACATTCCTGAATTTTTAATACCGACTATGAGTGAGGCGCCAATACTACCAATCAGGCTTAAACTCGGTGTGGCAAGTAGCAGGGTGATCATTAGTATTTTGATGCCTTCGTCGTCTAAAAATAGAAAAATCCCCAATAAGGGTGATAGCAAAATAATGGGAACGCTGGTCAATAGCCAATGTGCAAAAATTTTAGATAGGATTAATAGCGGTAGTGAGTGGTGTGAACTGACCATTTGCTCTAAAACACCATTGTCGTAATCATGATGAAACAGGGCGTTAAGCGATAATAGCACTGCTAGCATGCTTGATACCCAAATAATACCAGCTGCGATTTGTGATAGTGTGGCTGCCTCGGGGCTGATGGCTAGGGGGAATAGGGAGGTGGAAATAATGAAAAATAATAAAGGATTGATGATGCTAGAAGGGTTGCGTAAAGCGATGCGAAGATCGCGATTGAGTGTTTTGATATAAATATTCATAGCGCCAATACTTGCTGATTAACCAATACGGATTCTTGATGGCTGGTGAATAAGCATAAGCCACCCTGTTGGCAATGTTGCTGGATTTGATGCTCTACGAGGCTAACGCCAATTGGGTCTAGTGCAGTAAAGGGCTCGTCTAGTAGCCATATTTTGGCCGTGGATACAAATAGTCCAGCCAAAATAACACGACGCTTTTGTCCAGCAGAAAGATTGGCACAATATTCTTCCTCATAACCTTTGAGACCAATATCAGCCAAGGCCTGAATGAGTAATTGCTGGTCGGCAGTTTTGTTTAAGGCGCTTAAAAATTCTAAATTTTCAAGACTGCTCAGCTCGCCGTTTAAGGCTGCTTGATGGCCCAAATAAAAAATTTCTTGTTGGTATTCGTTAGAATTAACCGAATAGTTTCCCCAGTTAATCTCGCCATGTTCATGCGCGCTAATGCCGGCTAGCATTCTTAATAGGGAAGTTTTACCACTGCCATTTGTGCCAGTAATGCGCAGCACTTCGCCAGCATTCAGCTGAAAAGAGAGATGGCTAAAGAGTTGGTTATAGCCTCTTTGACAATCTAACTCACGAATAATCAGTGATGACATGGTTTGTCACACCTACCAGAGTTGATACCAAGGCTTGTCTTTGCTGGTTTCTTTTTTCTGTATGACTTTCTTTTGCCTGGCTTTTTGTTGATCGGCTTCGCGTTGTTTAATCCGTGCTAATTTAGCGGCAAATGCTTCTTTGGCTATTTTTTCTGCTTGGAGAGCGGCTTGTTGAGCGGCCTTTTCTGTCGCTGCTTTTTCAGCGGCGAGTTTTTCTTTGGCCATTGCTTTTTCAGCAGCCAATTTTTCTTCGGCTA
>JAJRPY010000063.1 GCA_024280535.1 Gammaproteobacteria bacterium
ATTCTGCGTATCCAATTCTGCTGCCAGTTCGTTAGACACTTCGGTCAGACTTTTTCCCGTCACCTTTTGTAAGGCTGACAACCCCGACATCAACGAAGCATAAACTTTTTGATTATCTGTTGCGTGAGAAACTGCCTCTGCATCAGTCAAATCCACCGGCATCGTGGTAAACAAATCCAGCGCTATGCCATCAGCCAATGCGCCCAGCAAATTCTTCACCACACTATTGGCCACCGTGGTTTTCGCCGCTTTGGTAAAATTATCATCCTTTCTAAGCGTTTTGACAACTATATCCGTCGCTGGCGTAACAGCCACCTGTTGCACCTCGCCCGCATTCAAATAAACCACACTTTCTAGTGGATTTTCTACACTAATAACTCGGTTTTCCGCCGTTGCCTCATCCTTATACTCGCCACCAGTCGCCTCAATAATATAAGCCTGATAGCCATAAGTAATCGCACTAGCCAACATCGAATAATGCCCCTTATCATCGGTACTTGTGACAGTAATATACTGCTTACTATGATCATTTTTCACCCCATACAATTTAACGTCACCATGCTTAACATAATTCGCATGTACAACACCCTCTACCCCAACAGGCGTATCATCATCGCCACAAGCAATCAGGCCTAGGGTTAATATCGTTGTCAATAATAATTTAATCAGTTTGTTCATAATCTTTGTTTAATGTAGTAAATTTAGCAGAATTATATACACTTCCAGCACACTTAAGTATCTCATTTTTAAAATTCTAGCCCTGCTTGATACCAAAACTATTTGTTATGACCGCCCATAATTCATTACTTATCCAATAACTGACTGCAAAGCTCTCCGATTATTTCTGTTAAAGAGTTTTCAAATTCGCGAGTAACATCTTGAGTGCCAGTTTTGGCGTGAATTAACTCATGAATTAATGTACCAGAATACTCTGAGATTGTTGCCAAAGTCTTGCGAGATAAAATAATTGAGTGGGTATCCTCATCCCAGCAACCAAGCGTCCCAACTTCAGAAAAAAGTCTTTCCTCATCGTCGAAGATATTTTTATTTCATTAACCTTGTTTGGCTTTCCACCAAATATATTCAATATATCGGGGGTTTGTTGATAAATCAATTGCTCCCTTTTATTTAATGCATCAGGATTGATAAATTTAAACTCAAAACTATCATTATAATTAGCAATAAATTGCCCAAGATCAGTGATAGGATTGCCCGATAAGTCATTTGAACATTGAATTTTTTGTTTTAAGTTTTCTGGAATGGTAATTATTTCATGTCCACTATTTCTAGCCTGATCATTCATATCAGGATTCTGCCTCCCCTCAGATGACGTTATAAATAAATATCTCCCTAACTGATTTAATATTTTTACAGCGTGTTCCTGAACATTAATCCATAATAACTCATCATGTGCCGTTCCTTTGCTAATATTCGTTAAATCGTTTGCCAGTATTTCAGCAACTTCTTTTGCAGTTGAAGAGAGCAATATTTTTTTAATTGAATCTGTATATGCACTACGCCCAACATTTGTTCGCTCTCTATTCAAAGCCTTTTTAATAGATACACTTAAAGTGGTGATATTATAACTAAACAGAAAATTTTCCTCTTCAGCGACCTTAACGCCATTTATATAAATATTGCCACTGTTGCCACTACGTTTAATAATTTGACCCTTCTTTGTAGTATCAAGTATCTCTTCATCCGAAAATATCAAAAAGAAATTTTTTGCTTGCTGAATCTCTTGATCATTCACACCTTGTAACTCAAATTCTGTACCTGTAAAATTGCTATCAATAGGCTCGTTTATTATCGCATGCAAAGTTAAAACATCACTAAATCCTTGTTTGGGCGATTTTTCAATAGAGATTTGTGTGTGCTTTGATTTTGCTGTAACCACCACTTCTCCTCTATTAAAAGTTGCCAAGGCATCCTTCAAGCCGATTCCGAATTTTCCAATTACTTTTGTGTTGGACAGTTTTTCTTGATTCTCATTTTGAGTAAGGTGCATGTATTTTAGCCCACGCCCAAAATCTCGGATTATCCAAGAATTTTTATTTTTAACAATTTCTACATCCTTTGTTTTTGTCAGCAGTTGCTCATCAAGTGCATTTGCGATTATTTCTCTGATTGCATGATACACCTCCCAGTTTTCAAGTATTTTTTCAATATTGAGATCAAACCTTTTCATAAAGCACTCACATTTAATTTTTTCACATAACACCCGAGTTCATCCGCCACATAAATAGTCAGCTGAAATGATTTGCCAAAGTGACTTTATCATCATAAATGATGATTTTTACTAAGATTACAAATAAGAATATGATAGTTGTTGCTATTATTTTTATTCGTTGTCCATCCAATATTCGCCACCAACGTACCACGAGCCTCTTCAAGTATCAACTGATTTATTTTCTTACTGAAAGGTAACCTACCCACAAGTAGCAAATTGAGCAAATGCAATGGCTTTTAATGTACTTGAAATATGCCTTGCTTGTTCTTTATTCATAACGTAATTTTATCATTACAAAAGGTGAAGTAGGTGTTTGCTTTACCTTAAAAAGTTACTCATTTTTTAATCTAATTCATTTTTTTATCAGCGTCTTGATGCTTATTGTTAGATTAAGTTGGTTTGCATGGTTGGCTTTTTTTATAAAGGGATTTGGTTGAGCTCAAAAATGGGCAAAAGCATTGCCAGTACGATAAATAGCACCACGCCACCCATGATGAGAATCATCACAGGCTCAAAAATATTGACCAATTTTGTGGTGTAATGGTCGATTTCGCTTTCTTGGTTTTGGGCGGCTTTGTTGAGCATTTTGGCGAGTTTGCCGCTGGTTTCACCACTGGCGAGCATGTAGAGGGTAACGGGGGGTAGGGCTTGATATTGCTTGAAGGCTGAGAATAGGGAGGAGCCTTCGCGTACTTTTTCTCTGGCTTTGAGGATGGCTTGGCGCATGGGTAGATAGTTGAGTGACATGGCTGAGTTGTTTAGGGCGCTGATGACGGGGGCACCGCTTTCGTATAATAGGGCAAAAGTGCGGGCAAAGCGGATGGCGTTGGTGGTGATTAATACTTTGCCGATGGCGGGCGCTTTGACTAATAATCTTTGCATTTTTTCTTTGATGCTGGGTTTTTTGAGTAGCAGTTTAAGGGTGATGATGACGCTAAATAGTAGCCCGAAAATCGTTAGGGTGTGGCGTGTGAGAAACTCGTTTAGGCTGATGACGAAAGTGGTGATACCAGGTAGTTCTTGGCCCGATTCTTGGAATACTTCGGCAATTTGGGGGACGATGAATACCAATAATGAATACACCACAACAAGGGCAATGACCGAAACTACCAAGGGATAAATCATGGCGGCAGAGACTTTTCTTCTGAAATGTTGTTGTTTTTCGATGTCGATGGCTAGCGCCTCTAGGATGGTGCCTAATTTGGCACTAGCCTCGCCGAGTTCGATGGTGGCTAGGTAATAATCGGGAAACTGATCGTAGTTTGAACCTAGCGATTTGGCTAAGGTTTGCCCTTGCAGAATTTGTGAACGCGTTTGTTTGATGACTTTCACCACGTGTTTTTTGTGCTGATTTTGCAATAAGGTATTTAGTGCTTGGTCGATGGGGATGGCAGCTTGGATGAGCGAGCCTAATTGACGGGTTAGCATGGCAATGTCCGCCATACTTAGGTGTTTTTGGAATAGTTGTTTGGTTTTGGCGGAGTTCTGTTTGGTGGGGGCAATGCTTAACAAGGTGAGTTGCTGTTCTTTGAGTTGAATGCGGGCGTTTTTGATATGCTCGCTTTCGATTAAACCGCTGACCTTTTTCTGTTGTTGATCGATGGCTTGATATTCAAAAACACTCATACAGAAACCACTCTAATAATTTCATCAAGACTACATTGTCCTTGCAAAACTAACGTCCTAGCCTGATCTTTCAAAGTCAGCATTTTCCCCTCAAGATGTTTGCTAATTTGATCTTCATTGGCACCATTGTGAATCATTGCTCGCAACTCATCATCAATCACCAGCAATTCATACAAACCAATTCTGCCCGAATAGCCGTTATAATGGCAATGCTCACAAGATGAGGCGGTATAAATAATACTCGGCTTGTCTAAACCCAGCCTTGTCTGCTCTTGTTCGTCTGTTGTATGCTCTTCTTTACATTTGGGGCATAGGGTACGGATGAGTCTTTGTGCTAACACGCCTGAGAGGCTGGAGGCTAGTAAAAACGGCTCTATACCCATGTCTTTCAGGCGAATAATGGCTTCTTTGGCGCCATTAGTATGCAAGGTAGAAAACACCAAATGCCCTGTTAAACTGGCTTGCACGGCAATTTCAGCGGTTTCTTGGTCGCGAATTTCACCAATCATAACAATATCAGGGTCTTGGCGTAGAATGGCGCGCAGACCTCTGGCGAATGACATCTCAATGCTGTCATTAATTTGGGTTTGATTGATGCCATCAATGTGGTATTCAATAGGGTCTTCAATAGTGGTAATATTTCTGGATTGATTGTTAAGTACGCTTAATGCGGCATACAGTGTGGTGGTTTTTCCTGATCCGGTTGGGCCTGTCACCAGCATAATGCCGTTTGGTTTGTTAATCAGTTGGCTAATTTGTTGGTAAGTGTCCTCATCCATGCCCAGCTGCTTTAATTGCAATCTGCCGACTTGTTTGTCTAATAGGCGCATCACCACTTTTTCCCCTTTGCCAGAAGGGATGATAGAAACACGTATGTCCACTGCTCGCCCGCCTAGTTGTAGGGCAATTCTGCCGTCTTGTGGCAAGCGCCGTTCGGAAATATCAAGATTTGCCATCACCTTAATCCGCGAGACTAGCAATGGGGCAATTTTTTGTTGAGGCTCTAACACCTCTTTTAAAATGCCATCTAGGCGAAAACGAACCCGAATGCGGGATTCGTAAGGCTCGATGTGAATATCGGAAGCACCTTGTAGGATTGCTTGTGCGCATAAGGCGTTAATCAGGCTGATAATCGGGGCTTGGTCGTCCGAATCTAGTAATTCTATTGGCTCGAACAATTCCATAGCAATATCGTCTAGGGTTTTGTCTTGCTCGGCATTGTCGCTAAAATCTTGTAGATTACTCAAGGCGCCGTGTTCGTAATGCGCTTGTATTCGTTGCATTAAGTCGGTTTTGCTGGTTTTTTTTAATTGGCAGGCGCCGTATTGACGCTCAATTTCTAGCAAGGTGGCAATGTCAGGCAACGTCTCATAACTTAGTTGGTCGCCTTCCAGCAATAAACTAAATTTTTTGGCAAATAAATAAGGCAGTGAAAGATTATTGCTCATTTGGTTAATCTGTGCTTGATGCTATGCTGACTAAGAGGAGGATTGTACTCACTGGCTTACTCATAGTTTATGTAAAGATCATATTTATCTAACTTAGGTTTTTGTGTTATTGGCTCTGCATCGTTTGCTTTATCGTAATCAAAAAATAATTCTTCCGTACCTCGCAACAAACTTTTGGCTCTGATATAGCTGTATTTTTGCTTGCTAACATTATCAACATTATCTTTAGTTAGGATGGTGGGTCTGATAAACAAGAGTAAGTGGCGCTTTTCTTGAGAACTTTTATCGAAACGGAATAAGTGCCCTAAAAAGGGAATATCGCCCAATAAAGGTACTTTTTGCTGACTATCACTAATGCTGCTGTCAATCATGCCACCCAATACCAGCAATTTATTATTCTCCACTATCACTGTGGTTTTGATTTTACGCTTAGAGGTAATGACATCAACTGCACTGGCAGAAGGCAAGACATTTGATACCTCTTGCTCAATCACCAGTTTGATGCCACCGCCTGCGTTAATTTGCGGCTTGACCTTGAGCGTTAATCCGACATTTTTGCGCTCGTAATTTTGAAAAGGATTGGAGTTACTGCTGCTCAACTGGGTATTGGTGATGAACGGCACCTCATTACCCACCACAATTTCTGCCTCCTCGTTGTCTAAGGTGACGATAGACGGTGTGGACAGAATATTGGCATTGCCCATGCTGTCTAGTGCGCTAACAATAATGCCTAATCCGCTTTTATAATTGCCTTTGTCGTTCTTTTTAAAATCACCAATCAGGTAATTAGCACCTGATTTTAAAGAAGATAAGCTGTTTTTGGCACCCTTTAGTAGGCTGGTTATTTGCTGGTTAAAATCTGTAATCATAATGCCACTGTTCTCGCCAAAGCCCAACAAGCCAATGCCCAGTTCATCAGCATTAGAAGAATGAATTTCAGCCACCACCACTTCAATCAGCACTTGTGCGCGCTCAATATCCAGTTTATTGATGACTTTTTTAAGGTTTGTAACAATGGTGGATGACGCGGTAATAATAATAGCATTGGTGGTTTCATCTGCTTGAATGCCGACAGCGCCAGCGGCTTTGCTTTTGTCGTTGATTTTGCTGGTAACACCTTGAAGTATAGGCAGAATATCTTTTGCGTTTGTGTGTTTTAAGTAAATCACGGAAGTGCCGCCGTCTTCGCCTTGGTCTTTATCTAATTCGGCAATTAGAAAACGCGCTTTGAGGCGCTTGCTTTTGTTGCCACCAATAATAATTTGGTTAGTTTGTGTGTTGACGCTAATCACCAAGGCGTTGCTGGATTTTTTTGCCAGTAATGTTTTAATAATATTGGCTATTTCTTGTGCGCTGGTATGCTTTAAGGTAATAATTTCATAGTCCTCGTCCACTTGTTTGTCTAATATGGCAATGATGTCTTTAATGCGCTTAATGCTGGCATTAGTGTCGGTCATAACAATACTATTGGAAGGAAAATATGCAGTTAAATAGCCATATTGTGACACCAATGGGCGCAAAATAGCAATCAATTCTTTGGCGGGTACATTGTTGACAGCCAATACCGCACTGACAATTAAATCATCAGAAAGTGTGGTTGGCGGGGTGTTTTTAGTGGCATTTTTGGGCAAAATTTTATCAAAATCATCGCCCGGAATAATCACATAGCCATGCACTTGCAAAATAGAGGCAAAAAATTGGTACAGTTTTTCATCCTTAATGTCTTGATTGCTGACCACATTCACTCTGGCTTTTACTCTAGGGTCAATAATAAAATTTTTGCCTGTGGCCTGAGAGACGGTGTTAATCAGTGTGCGAATATCGACGTTTTTCAAATTAAGTGCCAATGCCTGAGCGGATGAATAAACCAACAGTAGTAGCCAAAAAAGAAGTGTTTTAGTATGTGTCATAAAAATACTAGTCCAAGTTGATGGTAATAATATGTTGTTCGCCCTGACGGTCAAGGTAAATATCAAAATTTTTGGTTTGTTTTAACAACTTAGTCACCTGAAAAGAAGCGGGCAAATTATCAAGCGTTATGTCATTAATACGAGTAACAATGTCGCTTTCTTTAAAGCCCAAATCCTTAAACAAGCGCTTTTCTTTGCCAGATTTTAATTTAAAACCTGCCAGTTTACCATCACTAAAATTGGGCATAATGCTAATTAATGATAATAGCCCTTCTGGCTTACTTGAAGCCTCCTTGAAAAAGCCGCTTAATCTGCGTTTTTGTGTGCTTGATAATTTGCTAGTAGCGGACGTTTTAGGCTTGAAATCGCCCGCACCCAAATCAATGGTTTTTCTGTTAGATTTGGCATTAGGGGAAATATACTTAAATTTAATCAGTATTTTTTCTAATTTTCCGCCGCGCTCAATCAACACATAATCTTTGGCGACACTATTCAACAATACCCCGGGGGTAATGCTATCGCCTTGTTTATAAATTTTAGGCTGAGCGCTGCCATTTTTAATAATTGCCAATGCGTTTTTTGCTCTAAAGACAGTCCCCACTAGGGTTAAATTCAGTGGTGTTAGTTTTACTTTTCGATAATTTTTCCGAGCCACCTTAGTATGCTGATATTGACCAAACAAATTGCGATACGCATCTATATTGTCCGTAGTTGGCTTAGGTGTGCTGATATTAGTTATTGCCACGGTTTGATTTTGGGTATTAATCAGCACACCCAGCACCAAATGCGCACAGACATACGCCAAGTAAATCACTAAGCATAGAGTAATACCTGTTCTAATCTTATCCTGATAAAGCCCGCTTAAATGCTTAAGTCGCATCCAACCGGTAGTTAATTCAATCTTTAAATCCATAAGTGCATTTTACAATGAATTTGCGCTTTATATTTTTGCAATAACTTATTAATCTACAAAAATGAAATGACCATAAATTTTATGTAGTATGAGGCAAAAGTCACTGATAAAAAGGTATAATTTTCTGCAATTATTCTTTTAACTTTTCAAGCATTAATGATGACACGCATTTTAATTTTATGTAGTTGCCTAATCAGCACCTATACCTTAGGTGGATTTTTCAATTTCGACACCGACACCCCTATCCCTACAATGGGTGTGGCTGGTAGCAGTGGCGAACAGACAACAACACTTGAAAAG
>JAJRPY010000064.1 GCA_024280535.1 Gammaproteobacteria bacterium
CACCAGAAGGGCAGGCTGCCACACAAGTTGGGTTTAGGCAATGCTCGCATAGGCGCGGTAAATACATCATAAAGGTATGTTCAAATTGTCCGTAAATTTCTTTTTCTATGGCGTTGAAATTGTAATCTTTGGCGCGTTTTTTAAACTCACCGCCTAAAATTTCCTCCCAATTTGGCCCCCATTCTGGTTTTTCCATTACCTCGCCTGTAATCATAGAATGCGGTCTGGCAACGGGTGGTGTGACCATTTCAGGTGCATTTTGTAAATGTGCGTAGTTAAAAGTAAACGGCTCATAATAGTCGTCAATTTCGGGTAAGTCAGGATTGGCAAATATCTTGGCCAGCAATCTAAATTTACCGCCAATTTTTGGCTGTAGCTTGCCATTTTTAGACACCCAGCCGCCATTCCATTTGTCTTGATTTTCCCAATCAACGGGATAGCCGATGCCGGGCTTGGTTTCTACATTATTAAACCAAGCGTACTCAACCCCTTGGCGTGAAGTCCATACATTTTTGCAAGTAACCGAACAAGTGTGGCAACCAATGCACTTGTCTAAGTTTAAAACCATACCTATTTGTGCTCTTATTTTCATGCTTTTTCTCCTTTGACTTGTTCGGCGCTTTCATCTTTCCAATCCACTTTATTCATTTTACGTACGACAACAAATTCATCTCGATTAGAGCCCACCGTACCATAATAATTAAAGCCATACGCCAATTGCACATAGCCTCCAATCATATGAGTAGGCTTGGTAATGGTGCGGGTAACTGAATTGTGAATACCACCCCTAAAGCCTGATTTTTCTGCCACAGGCGTGGTGGTAATTTTCTCTTGAGCGTGGTACATCATGGACATCCCCTTAGGCACTCTTTGTGAGACTACGGCTCGGGCAGCGATTGTGCCGTTTACATTGTATAACTCAATCCAGTCGTTGTCTTCAACATTGATTTTACGAGCATCAATTTCACTAAGCCAGACGACTGGCCCGCCTCGGTTTAGCGTGAGCATTAACAAATTATCAGAATAAGTTGAATGAATGCCCCATTTTTGATGAGGGGTGATCCAGTTTAGCACCACTTGCGAGCGCCCATCTTGAGTTTGGTTAATAATCGGTGCGATGGTTTTGGTGTTAATCGGCGGCTTGTAAGTGCATAAATTTTCACCAAAATCCACCATCCATTTATGATCTTGATAGAATTGTTGTCTGCCAGTTAGCGTTCGCCACGGAATGTATTCGTGAACATTGGTATAACCTGCATTGTAACTAACATGCTCATCTTCAAGTCCTGACCAAGTAGGGGATGAGATAATTTTTCTAGGTTGTGCTTGCACGTCTCTAAATCTAATTTTTTCGTCTTCTTTTGGTTTGGCCAAGTGCGTATGGTCTCTGCCAGTTATTTTGCTTAGCGCTGCCCAAGCCTTAACAGCCACTTGACCATTGGTTTCAGGGGCTAATGATAAAATCACCTCGGCAGCATCAATGTCTGTTTCGATTTTAGGCAACCCTTTAGAAACACCCTCTTCTCTAACAACTTGATTTAAACCATTTAACAAAGTAATTTCATCTTCGGTATTCCAAGCAACCCCTTTGCCACCATTGCCTATGGTGGACATTAATGGACCTAATGAGGTGAATTTTTTGTAAGTATCTGGGTAGTTGCGCGTTACTTCAACAAAGTTAGGCATAGTTTTCCCAGGAATGGCATCGCATTCGCCATCAAACCAAGCTTTAACCTCGGTCGCTTGTGCCATTTCTGCTGGTGTATCGTGCAAAATAGGCATAGCAACCACATCTTTTTCTTCGCCCAAATGCCCTGGACAAAGGGCTGAGAATTTTTCAGCCAAGCCTTTGTAAATATCCCAATCACTCCTAGATTCCCAAGCAGGATCCACTGCTCTGGATAATGGATGAATAAAGGGATGCATATCCGAGGTATTTAAATCATTTTTTTCATACCAAGTGGCTGATGGCAATACAATATCTGAATACAGACAGGTGGTGGACATTCTAAAATCTAGGGTGACAAACAAATCTACCTTGCCTTCTGCCCCGTCACGCCACTTAACTTCAGAAGGTTTTTTATCAGTTTCGTTACCCAAGACTGCATTTTGAGCGCCAAGCAGGTGTTTTAACAAATATTCATGCCCTTTGCCACTAGAGCCTAATAAATTAGAGCGCCAAATAAACATATTGTGTGGAAAGTTTTTAGGATTATCCGGATCTTCGCAAGAAAATTTCAAATCTTTGGCTTTAAGGTTTTTAACGATATAGTCCTTAACATTCATTCCAGATTTTTCTGCCAACTTAGTAATTTCTAATGGGTTGGTTTCAAATTGTGGTGCTGATGGCAACCAGCCCATTTTTTCACTGCGAACATTACAATCTATCATTGAATAATTTTCCCATTCTTTTTTATCTGCTAAGGGGGATAAAATTTCATCAACGCCTAATTTTTCATAACGCCATTGGCTTGAATGATTGTAAAAAAATGAAGTGCCGTTCATTTGGCGAGGCGGACGGTGCCAATCTAAGCCAAAGGCCAAAGGCAGCCAACCTGTTTGCGGGCGTAATTTTTCCTGCCCGACATAATGAGACCAACCGCCGCCTGATTGACCAATACAACCACACATCATCAGCATATTAATAATGCCACGATAAATCATATCCATGTGATACCAGTGATTAACTGCCGCACCTAGAATAACCATTGATTTTCCTTGCGTTTTGTCCGCATTTTCTGAAAATTCCCGAGCAATGCGAATGGTTTGCTCCTTGGGTACGCCAGTTACTTGCTCATTCCAAGCTGGCGTATAAGGCACATCATCATCAAACGAGGCAGCG
Source organism: Gammaproteobacteria bacterium (assembly GCA_024280535.1). Taxonomy (GTDB): domain Bacteria; phylum Pseudomonadota; class Gammaproteobacteria; order PS1; family Pseudothioglobaceae; genus Thioglobus_A. The sequence continues at coordinate 2,843 of JAJRPY010000064.1, forward strand.
ACATTATCACCCCCTAAGCCTTGGTCAACGCTATAATTTGCCATCATTAAATCAAACACTGTAGCAATTTTGACTTCTGATCCATCGGCCAGTTGGACGTTTTTAATAGGCACATTACGCATTAAAATGGTGTCATGCTCAGTATTGGTGAATATTTCTTGGTCGTGTGTTTTGTTGTTAAAATAAGGGAATCCTACAGAAGCGATATCGTCATAGTCATTTTTTAGGCTGGTTTTTGGGTCAATATCTGCACCATTCATCGCATTTTTAGTTTCAATATTCCATTTGCCAGAGCCGTCCCACCTAGAACCGATGGTGCCCGTTGGTACGACAAATTTTTGGGTATGTTCATCAATTAATAGTGGCTTCCATTCTGCATTGTCTTTTTCGCCCAAAGTGCCTTTAATATCAGAGGCACGAAGTGTTCTGCCTGCTGCTAAAACGCCTTGCTTTTCTTCTAATATAACCAAAAATGGCATATCGGTATATTGTTTAATGTAACGGGTGAAGTAGTCACTTTTATTGGTTAAGTGATACTCTTTTAAAATAATATGCCCCATTGTCATGGCCAGTGCGGCATCGGTGCCTTGTGTTGGACTCATCCATTCATCAGATAGTTTGGCTACTTCGCTAAAATCTGGCGTGACTGCAATGGTTTTGGTGCCGTTGTAGCGAGATTCTGTAAAAAAATGCGCATCTGGCGTTCTGGTTTGCGGTACGTTAGAGCCCCACGCCATAATATAGGATGAGTTATACCAATCCGCACTTTCTGGTACATCGGTTTGTTCGCCCCAAGTTTGTGGCGAAGCAGGCGGTAAATCGCAATACCAATCATAAAAACTCAAACAAGTGCCACCAATAAGAGACAAGTAGCGAGAGCCCGCTGCATAAGATACCATCGACATAGCAGGAATAGGGGAGAAGCCCACCACTCTATCAGGCCCGTAAGTTTTGGCAGTGTAAATATTAGAGGCGGCAATAATTTCATTCACCTCATCCCATTCGGCACGCACCATACCGCCCAAGCCACGAACTTGTTTATATTCTTTGGTTTTGGCTTTGTCGTTCATAATAGCAGCCCAAGCATCAACTGGATCAGAATTTTGTGCTTTGGCAGCGCGCCAAATTCTTAATAATCTGGAGCGAATTAAGGGATATTTTAGGCGAGTTGCACTATACAAATACCATGAATAAGTTGCCCCTCTGGCACAGCCTCTAGGCTCGTGATCGGGCAAATCTGGGCGTGTTCGTGGATAATTCGTTTGCTGTGTTTCCCAAGTAACCAAGCCGTTTTTAACATAAATTTTCCAGCTACATGAGCCTGTGCAATTTACGCCGTGGGTTGAGCGCACAATTTTATCATGTGCCCAGCGGTTGCGATACGCGCGCTCCCAATCTCTATTTTCATGCGTCATTTTGCCATGACCATTGGAAAATTCCTCAGGCTTTGATCGGGTAAAAAATGTTATTCTGTCTAGTAAGTGACTCATTTTTCTTTCTCCTATAAATTATGGGTTATGGAACTCGGCGTTTTTGCGTAAATAAAACCACCAATTAATAATCATACATACGCCGTAAAATAGCGCAAAACCATACAGCGCATTTTCAGGCGTGGTTAATTTAATTTGCTCTCCAAATACTTTGGGGATGATGAAGGCACC
>JAJRPY010000065.1 GCA_024280535.1 Gammaproteobacteria bacterium
ACGGATAGCAACCTCGCCCCAGGCGGCTTTTTTCTGCGCTCGATTCAGTTTGGAAATGTCTTTAATAATAATCACGTAGCCCAATATTTTTCCATAACTTTCCAGCATAGCCCCTTGACACGACAACAACAAATGCCGATCTGCCAACACCAACTCTAACTCCTCATTCCATTCACTATTTTGCGCCTTAAATTTATTCTCAGCCAACTCAAACAAAGGGGCCAACTCCACATGTTTTTTGGCAATATCATTATAATTATGGCCGATAAAAGATTGCTCATCATTGGTATTAAACATACTGCCCACAATCGAATTTATTAAGCGAATTTTCTTGTTTCTATCTAGTGCAATCACACCATAAGAATATTTCAAAATGGTTTCTAAATAAAGATTATGCGTATCCAGCCCCTCTTTTGAGGCTTTAACTTGCCTAGACATAATATTAAATTGCTCAATCAACAAACGCACATCATCACTGTCTTTATCGTGCTTGATACGAACCCCATAATTACCCTTGGCAATTTCTCGAGTGGCAATGGACAGATTATTCAAAGGTCGCATTAATTTTTCAATCATACGAAAAACCAGCATCAAGGCACTTAACGCTGCTAATAATACCGTTGAGGAAAAATCAATCATAAAGCGCTTTTGTGTGATTGAGGTATTGAGATCAAACTCAATATTTTTGGTTCTTTTAGTGAATGCCTCTACTTTAGACAAAAACCCAAGCAAACCAGGGTCGGCAGCATAAACAACATTGACAGCCAAAAAATCTTTGTCCACAGGACGTGCCAAATACTGCGTTGACATTTTCACCTGAATCACATTGGTATTGCTATCTTCATTAATAGTGCGCGGCTGAGCGTTTGGCAATGACTGATTCTCAACTGCCATACAATCAGAAACATCCGGCGTTTTGGCAATGGTCTCGCCCTGTTCATTCAATAAAGTAATTTGACAAGCCCAACCTTTATCAATCAAGCCATTAAGAAACATTTGCATACTATCTTGATATTTATCCGATTTTTTTTTAAAATTACCAAAAGAAATAATCAGCGTTAGCAGGCGTTCAGTTTGTTGCGTATAACGCTCATTTCTAACCGCCTGAATATCTGTATAAAGCCCATCCACCTGCTGGATAAAATCTCTACTAAACGCATCAAATGTCTTTTCAGAATCGGCCACATTGTCTTGAATGGTTTGAAAAGAAAACATATAAAATGATAGCACCGGCACAATCACCAGCATTGGCACAATTTTAATAAACGACCAGGTAAATTTTGAACCGACAATATCATCACCCATATCTTGTTTTAAGCGCATCACCTCAGCATAAATATAATACATAGCAATCAAGCTTAAAACAACATTATAACCCGCTAAATACCCCCACCATTGACCAATCAACTCAGGATTTAAACCCAGATAAAACGTACCCGAAATAGACAATAAAAAAACCAAGGTCCAAAACAAAGTAGGCGGTATTTTAATTAATTCTGATTGCTGACGGTAGCCCATACGCTTGTTTACTCAAATAATAATTCATTCTGACAAAATTATCTCATAAAATAGCTTGCCCATAGGATAACTTGTTGCTAAAATACAACAATGATTCAAACCGACCAACAACTGGGTGATTTTTTAACTTCCATTAAATCGCAAGCACATCTAGCCATAGACACTGAATTTAAACGTGTTGATACCTTCCATCCTATTTTATGCCTGCTACAAATTGCCACACAAAGTAACACCGATTGTATCGATATACTCGCTATTAAGGATTTAGAGCCTTTATTTGACAAACTTTATCAGCAGGATAGCGTGTGGATTGTACATTCTGCCCGTCAAGATATTGAGGCTTTATATTGCTTATCCAAGCGCCTGCCACATCAACTATTTGACACCCAAATTGCTGCACATTTTCTCAATCATCCTGCGCAAATTTCCTATCAAAAAATCACCGAACTATTGCAAGGCGTTTTACTCGACAAGGCCTATACCCGCCTTGACTGGAGTATTCGCCCCCTACCCGAAGCAGCAATTGAATATGCACTGGATGATGTGCGTTATTTACTTAAAAATTACACCCAATTACGCGATCAATTAATCCGCGAAAAAAAGCTCGATTGGCTGATGGCTGACGGTCAAGATTTATCCAACATTGCGTTATACACGCCCAATCTAACCCAAGCCTGGAAAAAAATAAAAGGCCTAACAAGACTGCCCAAAAGCGCCCATCAAAAAGCTGCCCAATTGGCCGCTTGGCGAGAATTTCAAGCCATTGCCAGCAATAAACCCAGAAAATGGCTAATGACTGATGAGCAATTAATCAACTACAGCCTCAATCAAACAACACTTTCCGAGCAAGACAAACGCACTTTTGAGGAATTTTTATCACAGCACCCATACTTAATTAAATCGCGCATTGAGATTGACAATCATCAACCACCCAGCAACCAAGAAAAGCAACAAAAAAATCAATTACAAAAACTCATCCAAAAAGTTGCAATTCAGTATAATTTAGACGTAGCACTCATCGCAAATAGCAAAACATTAATGAGTTACATTCGTGGTAATCAAAACGTTAAATTTCTTAACGGCTGGCGTTATCAAATATTAAAAGAGGAATTAAACAATGCAAAACAATCTTAAACCCGTATCAGCAGGCAATCTACCTGATGAAGTCAATGTTATTATTGAAATACCTGCCATGTCATCACCGGTTAAATATGAAGTTGACAAACAAACTGGCGCTATGTTTGTCGATCGTTTCATTTCTACCCCCATGTTCTACCCATGCAATTATGGCTTCGTACCTGAAACCCTAGCAGACGATGGCGACCCTGCTGATGTATTGGTAATTACCCCATACCCCTTAATTCATGACTCGGTAATTACCGTACGCCCAATTGGTGTCTTACTCATGACTGATGAGGCTGGCAGGGATTCTAAAATCTTAGCCGTACCAACAGACAAACTATGCAAATCTTATCACGACATTAAGTGTATTGATGACGTAGGCGCAACCCTTAAAGATCAAATTGAGCATTTCTTTCGCTACTACAAAGATTTAGATGATGGCAAATGGGTAAAAATTGAAGGCTGGGGTGATGCACAAGCAGCCAAAAAAGAATTGCAAGAATCTTACGACGCCTATCGTCGGTAACCTTTGAGCACAGCTGGCAATCAATTTCAAATTATTGGTGGCAGGCACCGAGGCAGAAAATTCAAATTTTTAGAAGTAACCAGCCTTAGACCGACACCCAATAAAGTTAGAGAAACCTTGTTTAACTGGATTCAATTCGAATTGAGTGGCAAGGTTTTTTTAGATTTATTTTCTGGCAGCGGTGCCTTAAGTTTTGAGGCACTTTCCAGAGGCGCGCGTCAAGTATTTAGTATTGAAAAAGATTTACGCGCATTTCAACAGTTAGAAAAAAATCGAACCTTATTAAACACCGGCCAAATTCAGTTTATTCACGCAGATGCATTAGATTTTTTAACCAAAAATGCCACCCAGCCATTTGATTTTATTCTACTAGACCCGCCCTTCCATCAAAAAATCCTCGAAAAATCCTTAACACTGCTTTCTAAAAATGGCTTTTTAACATCAGGATGCCAGCTATATCTTGAATCCGAGTTCAAAATAACCGACTCATTGCTCACCAATCACCTTTCACAACCTTTTAGCATCCATAAACAAAAACACTCAGGGCAAGTGCATTATTGCCTAATTAAGGTATTATAAGCCCATTCATTTTTAAGACTATTTTATGAGCAAAAAAATTGCAATTTACCCCGGTTCGTTCGATCCAATTACCAACGGTCACCTTGATTTAATCAAGCGCGCCAGTCAGTTGTTTGATGAGGTAATTGTTGGCATCACTCAAAATAGCAAAAAATCTGCTTGCTTGAACATCGATCAGCGCCTTGCCATAACCAGCACACTATTACGCGATATTGACAATATCAAAGTCATGAGTTTTAATACACTTTTGGTGGATTTTGCCAAAGCACAAAATGCACAAATTATTTTGCGTGGCCTACGTGCAGTAAGCGATTTTGAATATGAATTTCAACTCTCTGGCATGAACAAACACCTAAATCCTGAAATTGAAACCTTATTTATGACGCCCGCCGAACAATATGCCAATATTTCCTCCTCATTAGTTCGTGAGATTTTATCATTAGGCGGCGACATCAGTCATTTCGTACCAAACTCTGTAGAAACCTTACTCAAGCAACAGCTCTAAATTTTTTCTTAATTACTGCTTGAAATTAAAATACGTACCCCTATATAGGGTGTATATCAAATTACAAGGAGCAATAAAATGTCAAAGATTATCGGAATTGACCTAGGAACAACCAACTCATGCGTCGCTATTATGGAAGGCGGCAATGTTAAAATTATTGAAAATTCAGAGGGCGATCGCACTACCCCATCAATCATCGCCTTTCCAAAAGATTCAGATGAAGTATTGGTCGGTCAATCAGCCAAGCGCCAAGCAGTCACCAATCCTGAAAACACACTATATGCCATCAAACGCTTAATCGGTCGTCGTTTTGACGAAGAAGCCGTGCAAAAAGACATTGACTTAGTGCCTTACAAAATTGTTAAAGCCGACAATGGTGATGCCTGGGTTCAAGTCAAAGACGCTAAAATGGCTGCTCCTGAAATTTCAGCCAAAGTCATCGGCAAAATGAAAAAAACTGCCGAAGACTACTTGGGCGAAACAGTAACTGAGGCGGTTATCACAGTCCCTGCTTACTTTAACGACTCACAACGCCAAGCCACTAAAGATGCCGGAAAAATTGCCGGACTGAATGTCAAGCGCATCATTAACGAGCCAACAGCAGCAGCACTGGCTTACGGTGTTGACAAATTAACTGGCGACAAAACCATTGCCGTTTATGATTTAGGCGGTGGCACCTTTGACGTATCCATCATTGAAATGGAAGACATTGAGGGCGAAAAGCATTTTGAAGTATTATCAACAAATGGCGACACTTTCCTAGGCGGTGAAGATTTTGATCAGCGCATCATTAACTATTTGGTTGACGAGTTCGAAAAAGAACAAGGCGTCAACCTTAAAAACGACCCAATGGCACTGCAACGCTTAAAAGAGGCAGCCGAAAAAGCCAAGATTGAATTATCCTCTTCCGAACAAACCGAAGTCAACCTGCCTTACGTCACTGCTGATGCGTCAGGCCCGAAACACATGAACATCAAAATGACTCGCTCCAAGTTAGAATCATTGGTAGAAGACCTTATCCAGCGCACCATTGACCCATGTCAAGTAGCACTGAATGATGCCGACCTGTCCATCAGCGACATTGACGAAGTTATCATTGTCGGCGGCTCAACACGTATGCCCAAGGTACAAGAAAAAGTCAAAGAATTTTTCAATAAAGAACCTAAAAAAGACGTTAATCCAGATGAGGCAGTTGCCATGGGTGCCGCCATTCAAGCAGGCGTATTAGGCGGTGAAGTCAACGATGTATTATTATTAGATGTCACACCTTTATCACTGGGTATTGAAACCATGGGCGGTATCATGACCAAACTGATTGAGAAAAATACCACTATTCCTACCAATGCATCCCAAATTTTCTCAACCGCAGCAGACAATCAATCAGCCGTCACCGTACATGTATTACAAGGTGAGCGTGAAATGGCCAGTGCCAACAAATCATTAGGCCAATTCAACTTAGAAGGCATCCCTAATGCACCAAAAGGCCAGCCACAAATTGAAGTCACGCTGGATATTGACTCTGATGGCATTTTGAATGTTTCTGCCAAAGACAAAAACTCTGGCAAAGAGCAATCAATCACCATTAAAGCCTCTAGTGGCTTGAGTGATGAAGAAGTTGAAAATATGATTAAAGACGCTGAAGCACACGCCGATGAAGATAAAAAATTCCAAGAATTGGTCACCGCTAAAAATATGGCCGACTCCTTAATTCACTCAACTAAGCAAACATTAGACGAGTTAAAAGAAGAGGTTTCTGAAGAGGAAAAAACAGCCATTGAGGCAGCAATAACAGAGCTGGAAACTGCCCTAAAATCTGACGACAAAGAGGCAATTAATGCCAAATCACAAACCTTGACAGAAAAAGCCCAGCCATTAGCCGAAAAAGCCCAAGCCAAAGCCACTAGCACAAAAGACACTGCTACTGACGCAACCGAGGCAGGAGATGATGTGGTTGATGCTGATTTTGAAGAAGTTAAAGACGATAAATAATCTTTAACATTTAACCCTATAACCTCCTTCGAATAATTCAAATTTGAAGGAGGTTTTTTAACTTTATACAAAGGTAGTTATGTCGCAAAGAGATTATTACGATATTTTAAACATTGACAAAAATGCTGACACCAAGCAAATAAAAAAAGCGTACAAACGCTTGGCAATGAAGCACCATCCAGACCGCAACATTGACGACAAAGCAGCAGCAGAAAAAAAATTCAAAGAAATTCAAAAAGCTTATGCTATTTTGTCTGACGAACAAAAACGCCAAGCCTACGACCAATTTGGTCATGCAGGCGTAGAGGGTAATGCGGGCGCTGGTGGCTTTTCTGGCGGTGGTTTTAGTGGTGGTGGCTTTGGCGATATTTTTGGCGATATTTTTGGGGGTGGCGGACAACAACAAGCAGATACGCGTGGCTCAGATTTACGCTATGATTTAGAAATCGGCTTAAAAGAGGCTGCTGAAGGCACCACCGTCAAAGTCCGCATTCCTAAAAATGAAACCTGCCAACCCTGCTCTGGCACAGGTGCCAAACCAGGCACAAGTGCTAGCACCTGCCCTACTTGTCACGGCGCCGGTCAAGTGCAAATGCAACAAGGCTTTTTTGCAGTGCAACGCCCTTGTCCAAAATGCTCAGGCACGGGTCAAAAAATCGACTCCCCTTGTGGCACCTGTCGCGGACAAGGTGTGGTGCGCAAGCAAAAAACCTTGTCTGTTAAAATCCCTGCTGGGGTTGACACGGGCAATCGCATTCGACTCAGTGGCGAAGGTGAGGCAGGTGTTCGTGGTGGGCAAAGCGGTGATTTGTATGTGGAAATACACGTAAAACCACATGAAATTTTTCAACGTGAAGGTCATGATTTATACTGCGAAGTACCAATTGATTTTGCCACAGCAGCACTCGGTGGCTCAATTGAGGTACCAACACTCAGTTCCAAACTAAAAATCAACATTCCTGCTGGCACACAAACTGGCAAACAATTCAGACTTAGAGGCAAGGGTATGACTACCATTCGTCAGGGAGGCGCCGGTGATTTAATTTGCCAAGTCAAACTTGAAACGCCGGTTAATTTAAGCAAAAAACAAAAAGATTTATTAGCAGAGTTTTCAGGCTCCTGTGGCAAAAAACATCATCCTGAGTCAAACT
>JAJRPY010000066.1 GCA_024280535.1 Gammaproteobacteria bacterium
GCTGAAAAATCTTGCACGCGCCTCTCGGTTGCCCTAGCCTATCATCCAACTTACAACGATCGGGCTATTGTTTTTAATTTGGATCAAGACCCATCAATCCTGCTAGAGTTGGACATTGAAGAACTTAAAACACGTATGTTCAGCAAACAATCAGACCTGCCTGATGGCGTTAATCGCTTGCAAATTAAAGAGTTGATTTTTAACAAAAGCCCTATGTTTGTGCCCAATATTTACAAACTGGATCCAGCCGTTGCCGAGCAGTTACAAATCAATATGGATACTTGCTTGCAACATTTGGATTTTATTAACAACAATCAAACAGCTATTAACAAAATTATTGAGGATTTGTATCGCCATGATAAAGAATTTGCCGATAATGAAGACGTTGATCAATCCTTATATGGTGGCTTTATGGACAATGCAGATAAGCGCATTGCCGATCAATTGCAAACGCTCAGCTCGGACGAATTAGCCCATTTTCATCCTAATTTCAAAGACAAAAAACTCGCCACCCTGCTCATACACTTTAAAGCCAGAAACTACCCAACCAGCCTAAGCAAAGACGAGGCAGAAACTTGGTTTGAAACTGTCCAAAGTCGCATTCAGTCAGGCACGCATGGTTATTTAAATATTGAAGCCTATTTTCAAAGTATCAATGCCATGCGCCAACAACACCCTAAACGAGAGGCACTCTGGCAGCAGCTTGAATCTTACGGAGAGTCTTTATCTTAATCAACTGTTCCTGTTTTTGCGCATTTGCCAAATAACTTGTAGGCTGTTCTTTTTGTGATATAATTCAGCCATGAAATTTTTACTATCCTTGTTTTTTCTTGTCTTTGTATCGTTGGCTAATGCTAGCGATACTACTACATTTGGCAATAATGAGCATTGCTCTATGGATGGTAAATCAATGAATATGTCTGCTGAAGAGCATTTATCATCTTGTTGCGATACCACTTGCGCCCAGCTTTTTTCTATTGATAAAAAAGTAACTATTTCCGAAAAATACATTCCTCAATCACGTTCAGTGGTGTTTGTTTTTAATACTTTTTATACCTCTTTTTCCTCGAAGATGGTTCTCCCGCCTCCTATCGTTTAATTCTCCTAGCGTATTGACGCCTCGTACATTTGTTTTTATAAGGCAAATTTTATAATCGTCAAACGTTCATCAATCTAAAAAATTTAGTCCTATTTTAAGAATGGACAATCCATTCAATAAGTTATTAATTCAGGAGAATAACATGAACAACACAACCTTATCACGCAGGCAATTTGTAACCGGCGTAACCCTAGGCGCAGCGGCATTAGCCATTAACCCAAGTATCTTATTTGCGGGTATGCACAACAATATAACCACCCTAACAGGCAATACTTTTAAACTCAGTATTGGCGAACAACGTGTGAATTTTACCGGCACAATGCGCACTGCCACCACTGTAAACAACTCACTTCCCGCCCCCTTATTAAGATTTAAAGAAGGCGAGATGATTACCTTAACTGTGACCAATCATCTAAAAGAAAGCACCTCTATTCATTGGCATGGTTTGATTTTGCCCAGTGAAATGGACGGGGTGCCTGATATTAGCAATGATTTTCAGGGCATTGAACCAGGCGAGACCTTTACCTATCATTTTAAGGCCCAGCAAAGTGGCACTTATTGGTATCACTCGCATTCTGGCTTTCAGGAGCAAACAGGCTTATACGGCCCGATTGTCATTGACCCTGCTGGAAAAGACCCAGTCACTTATGACAAAGATTACATCGTAATGCTTTCTGATTGGACGGATGAAAACCCGACTGATGTCTATCATAAGCTTAAAAAACTCTCGCATTATTATAATTTCAATGAGCGCGCGCATTCAGATTTAATGAATGATATTGAGCAAAAGGGCTTGGAAAACACTTGGAACGATAGAAAAATGTGGAACCAGATGCGTATGAGCCAGCGCGATTTGTCTGATGTAACGGGTTATACCTATACCTATTTAGCCAACGGCGTCACCCCTGATAAAGGCTGGGTCGGCTTGTTTGAAAAAGGCGATAAAGTCCGCGTTCGTTTTATTAACGGCTCGGCTATGACTTTTTTTGATGTGCGCATTCCAGGGTTAAGCATGACGGTAGTAGCTGCTGATGGGCAAAATATTGAGCCTGTATCGGTTGATGAATTTCGCATTGGCGTGGCAGAAACCTATGATGTGATTGTTAAACCAAAAGATGACAGAGCCTACACTATTTTTGCCCAAGATATTGCCCGCTCTGGCTATGCACGAGGCACACTAACCCCTGATGCGTCAATGTTGGGCGAGGTGCCTGAATTAGACGAAGTGCCTAATTTAACCCATAGCGATATGGGTATGGATATGTCAAATATGGCCGGTATGGATCATGGCTCTATGGATATGTCCAAGCCGATGCAAGGTATGGATCACACCACCATGGCAATGGACAAAAAGCCCGCTATGGCGATGGCAGGGATGGATCATTCTACGATGAACATGGATAAAAAACCTACCATGGCGATGAGTGGTATGGATCATTCAACAATGAATCACGGCTCAATGGGCAAGCCACAACCCATGGCAGGTATGGATCATTCAAAAATGGCAATGGGCAACAATAAAAAAATGTCAACCATGGATTCAATGGTCACCCATGCCGATACCGAATTTGGGCCGCATGTCGATATGCGTTCTGCTAATCCGCAATATCGATTAGATGACCCAGGTATCGGGCTGCGTAACAATGGCAGAAAAGTGCTCACTTACGCCGATTTGAGAAACTTGCACATGACACACAATTATCCCGACCCAGACAGAGAAATACAACTGCATTTAACCGGCAATATGATGCGCTATATGTGGTCTATCAATGGTGTGAAGTTTGCCGATGCCGAACCACTGAGGTTGACACTTGGCGAAGTGGTTCGCATTACTCTGGTCAATGATACGATGATGGATCACCCGATGCACTTACACGGCATGTGGAGCGATTTAGAGACAGGCGATAATATGTATATCCCA
>JAJRPY010000067.1 GCA_024280535.1 Gammaproteobacteria bacterium
ATAGATTCCCCATTTATCGCAACGCTAATCGCTTGGTGGTAGAAATTGAACATGCAGTGCGCCATTTTCCAAAATACCATAAATACACGCTAGGCAGTGAAATAAGGCAAACTGCTTACGATTTGTTGATTGCCATCACTTACGCCATTAACCATAAAAACAGTCGATATAAGGCACCTAAAAAAGCCCATGATTTGAGCGAAGTGCTAAAAATAAAAATCCATCTCGCCAAACAAATCACCAATCTCCAATTTAAAACCTTTGAAATTCTTGCCAGATTTGCCATTGATATCTCCAAACAATGCAAAGCATGGCAACACCAGCGCCAGCATGAAAGGAATAATGTTAAATAAACATCATTCTTTTCAGTGTGCGTTTATCACTGTGCCCCTTGATCGCTTGATGGTCACAATAGCAAGCGTTGTTTTAGTCGTATCGGTCATAACACCCAGCCGATTAGAATCACATCTTACTAATAGTCAATCAAGTTTTTTAGAGCAAATAGACTACCTAAGATTACTTTGGATGTCTATGCGTGAGTCAAGTATCAAGGAATTTGCCAGCAATTTCTGGTCGTCCTCGCCCAATGCTAACAATAGCAGCAACGCGTGGCAACTGAATTTCAACCACGGCAATGACAACAACAACAACAATCGCAACAATACTAATCGGGTGCGTTTGGTTCGTCTCGGAGCGTGATATGGAAGTAGCCATACAACAACTCTATCAAGCCTACAAAAAATGCCACAAAGGCAAGGCAAAAACCTCGCAGGCACAAAGTTATAGTGCCAAATTGATAGATAATATTTTTGCTACTCATTCGGTGTTGCATTCAAATACCTACCAACCACAGCCATACACTTGTTTTGTTGCCACTAATGGCGTCAAACCGCGTGAAATCTATGCAGCCGATTTTTCCGATCGAGTGGTGCATCATTGGCTGGTTGACAAACTGGAAAAAATTATCAACCCTAAATTTATTTATTATTCTTATGCCAATCAAGTTGGCAAAGGCACTCATTTTGGCGTTAATGCCTTGCAAAAAATGCTGCGCAAAGTTAATACTGATAATTATTATTTACAACTTGATATTCATAACTTTTTCTACAGTATTGACAAAAAAATATTACTATCACTATTAGCAAAATACCTTAAAAACGCCATCAAAAAACACTCAATCCACCCAGAGCAAGCTAAGGATTATTATCAATTATGTGCCAAAATCCTTAAACGACCTCAGGCCAAAAATCAACTTAGCGACGCGCAATTATCAACCATACCACCGCATAAACAACTGCGTAATATTATCGCAGGCAAAGGCCTACCCATTCGCAACATAACTTCACAATGCTTTGGCAATGTTTATTTAAATGAACTAGATCAATTTATTAAACACGAGCTTAACGTTAAATACTTTGTTAGATTTGTTGATGATTTTGTACTACTTGGTAAGCAATCAGAATTACAACACTGGCAACAAGCCATTGAATTGTTCCTACAGCAAAAACTCTGTCTGCGTCTTAAACCAGGCACCCTATTGAAGCCTATCAATAGTGGCATTGATTTTCTAGGCTATATTATCTATCTACATTATCAATTAACTCGCAAAAGCGTTATTCATAATTTTTACCAAAAACTGAAAAAATGGCATCAAGATAACCATATAAAAACAAAAAACGGCGTGTTATTCCAGTTAACCATTGACAAAATTACCCATATTAACAGCCTATTTTTTAGTTATTTAGGGCATTTTAAACCCGCCAAAGCACACAAAGTTCTACAACAAAAAATACAGCAATTTCCTTGGTTAAGCCTATTTTTTTATCAGCAAAACAATCAGTATCGTTCCACACTGCACAACAAATTTGCTGATAATTTTTCCCAACAGTTGAACTTTTTTAACTATTTTTTCCAAGATTTTGTGGTTATTACCCAAATCGGTAAAGCCTTTATACTAGGCAACGATACCACCCAAAAACCAATTAGACAACTCACTGCTTATTTAAAAATACAGCAAAGTAACAAGCAGAGTTATGTGTTTATTAGTGAACAAGGCTATGCACATAATCGCCTCAAACAACGCCGAGTAAGGCAATTGTTTATTGCCAACCATCAGCAATTTACCCATAACACACCACATTGCATTAGTAGCCAAGCAATCTCACTTTGAATATATTTTAAAATTTTTAACCCTAGGAAAACGTCATGAAAACACTTTTATTTTTAACCCTAACCAGTTTATTGAGTTTGGTCAATGCCGAACAAGTTTGTCAAGACTACATACCCAACGATTGGCCTAATAGTCGTTATATTAATCATCAGAACGGCACCATTACTGATAAGACTACTAGGCTAATGTGGCAGCAGTGTGCTGAAGGATTGAGTGGCAATGATTGCACAACTGGATCGCCTATATCAGCCACCTGGAAGGAAGCACTACAAAGACCGCTTACTCTAAATTCAGGCTCAGGTTTCGTAGGATACAAAGATTGGCGTCTGCCAAACAAAAAAGAATTACGCTCACTTGCGGCTTATAACTGCTATCGTCCCAGTATCAATACAACCATATTTCCAAATACACCTGCCAGCAATTTCTGGTCGTCCTCGCCCAGTGCTTACGATAGCAGCGGCGCGTGGCTCCTGTATTTCTACCACGGCTATGACTACTACAGCAATCGCAGCAATACTAATCGGGTGCGGTTGGTTCGTCTCGGACAGTGATTTTTTCTTTTTTTATTTCTCACTCTCAAATAAGGGAAAACAAGAATTACCATCTCTTGTTTAAATGATTTATTTTGTCATTATTTTTAAATTAAGGTAGAATGAGAAACATCATTTCTCCAACTAAAAATAACCATGTCTTTTTTTAAAGCCTTAATACTAGCCCTGCTAACCACCCTACTATTTTCTTGTGGAGATGGCTCTACCCCTGCAAATACCCCCACTAATTTAGCGGCAGTGACAGGTGGCGATAGTCAAATAACCCTCACTTGGAATGGCGTTAGTGGTGCTGATAAATACGACCTTTACTACGCCACAGAAACATTTGCAAATATTGATATTGCAAACTACAGTGCTTTAGCGGATGGCACACTGTTAATGAATTTAACCACTAACCATAAAACTATCACTGGTTTGACTAACGGCATACAATATTATTTTGTTGTTGTTGCCAAAAAAGACAACAGTCTTGAAAGTACAAAATTGAACGAAATCACTGCTACGCCAACAGGCATGAACGATACGGGTATTAGTTGGGGTAATGATTCATTTGGAAATAACACCACTTGCATAGGGGAAAATATAGCCGCTCAAGATTGTTCACATGGGCGTGATGCCAGGGCAATAGCAGGCACTTTAACTAAAACAGGTGCTGGTGCGGCAGGCTTTGATTTTACCAAATTAGGTGCCACAGGCAATCTATTGGCCGTTCAAAACCAACCTTGGGCATTGGCGGGTACAGAAGCTGCTGGCACTCAATGGGGTTGTGTTAAAGACAATATAACGGGTTTAGTTTGGGAAGTAAAAACAGATGCTGGCTTAGCGGACAATGATACCACTGATAGCAATCACACTAACATTCACCACAAAGACAATACCTACCGCTGGGGTGGAAAAACTGCCCTAGGCAAAGCCCATGCTGATAAACAAGGCAGTTACTATGATGATTGGACGGGCTTAGTTGATGGCAGCAATGCAGCAGCACTTTGTGGTTTTAACAATTGGCGTGTACCAACCATAGGAGAATTACGCTCAATTGTGCATTATGGCGTACACCACCCAGCCATTGATACTCACTATTTTCCCAACACAACTGTTGATAACTTTTTCTCATCCTCGCCTGTTTCTGACCTTGCGGACAACGCATGGAAGATGGATTTTTCCTCTGGCTATGGCTATAGTAGTGGCAATCGCACCCAAAGCACTAGAGTGCGGTTAGTTCGCCCCTAGAGCGTGATTTTTTTAAGGTAACTATATGCAATATCAAAACAGATTCTCAATTTTTAATCCGTTCGTTAATTTAACAACAAAAGAAAGACTATGAAAATCAAATTCTTATTAAGTACACTATTGCTCATTTCAGGCATTGTAAGCGCCCAAACCTGCCTTGACTATATTCCTAATGAATGGCAAGATAGTCGCTACATTAACAATCATAATGGCACAGTAACCGACACAATAACCAATTTAATATGGAAGCAATGCTCAGAGGGGCAAACTTACAGCAGCTCTGATAATACTTGCACAGGTTCTGCCACCAAAATGAACTGGCAAGAGGCGCTTGGCAAAGCCGGCACTTCATTTGCAGGCAAAACCGATTGGCGCTTGCCAAATATCAAAGAATTAGACTCACTCGTAGTGCGAAATTGCCATAATCCCAGCATTAATGAAACTTTATTTCCTAATACACCTGCCTATGTTTTTTTCTCGTCCTCGCCTGTTTCTAGCACGCCAAGTACTGACGCATGGAGAGTGATTTTCTTCTATGGTTATAGTTATTACCGCTATCACAGCAATAGTTATACTGTGCGTTTGGTTCGCCCTAGAGAATAATTTTTTTTTCACTTCTGGAGTGCATCAGAATACATCAGGAATACTACTTTTTTATACCACATTATCACACTGATTATTAGACAGGCGCTTGGCAAGTTAAGCATTTGCTCCGTTGCCATCTTTGAATTAGGATACAATTACAATAAGTAAAATTATCTCTTTAAATCAAAATAATTATGTATTTTTTAAAAACCTTAATGCTAGCCCTGCTAACCACTCTACTATTTTCTTGTGGTGGTGGTTCTACACCTTCTGACACTACTTCAAA
>JAJRPY010000068.1 GCA_024280535.1 Gammaproteobacteria bacterium
GATTTGGCCTTTTTTAAAGGTGGATTTTGATTATGTGGTTGGTATTGAAGCGCGGGGTTTTATTCTTGGGGGGGCGATCGCTCATGAGCTTGGGGAAGGTTTTATCCCCATTCGAAAAAAGGGAAAATTGCCAGGTGAAACGCTTTCGAAGTCGTATGCCCTCGAATATGGTGAGGATGTTGTAGAAATCCATACCGATGCGCTGTCTCATGGAGAGCGGGTTTTATTGGTGGATGATCTCATTGCAACTGGTGGTACGGCGATTGCAGGACTGGAATTGCTGAGAGAAACGGGCGCAGATGTCGTCGCAGCTTGTTTTATTGTGGATTTGCCAGACCTTGGCGGGAGTAAAAAATTGGCGGCGCTAGATGTCAAAGTGCATACTTTAGTTGAATATGAAGGGGACTAAGATTTGGGAATGGTGTCTCTTTTTTCTTTTGTGTCTAATCGGGCTTTTAAACATAGATTGAACATAATTAATTCGATAATCATATCACAAATGTAATTCATTTCTGGCATTTGATTTTTGGGGGAATGAGCTGCGTCAGAAATAGACAATTACGGAGGTTAGAATATTTTCAGATGTGGCAATTTAGAGTTGTTGTTTTTAGTTTGTTTATAGGTCTCGTTGTGCAGCCTGCTTTTGCTAAAAAACTATCCAAAATTGGAGGTTTGGAAGTGCATCTGGTGACAGAAAATATTTATGCTTTTGTAGGGGAGCTTGGGCAAAGAAGTCCTGAAAATCTAGGGAATAATGCCACTTTTGGGCTGGTTGTAACCTCTGAAGGCGCGGTGCTTATTGATAGTGGTGGTAGTCGAAAAGGGGCTATAGAAATTGAAAAGGCTATTTTGTCGGTGACAGATAAGCCTGTAAAATATGTGATTAACACAGGTGGGCAAGATCATCGCTGGTTTGGGAATGAATATTTCCGTTCAAAAGGGGCGAAAATTATAAGTTCAGTTTCGGCGATGGAGGATCAAGAAGAACGTACATCTATTGAGTATGCGGTAATGGCGCAACTTATTGGTTATGGTATAATATCAGGGACAGAGCCAGAAACGGCGGAGATTAATTTTGAAGAAAAATATGAATTTTCACTTGGCGGTGTTAAGTTTGAGATTCATGTATTAGGCGGAGGCCATAGTGCTGGCGATAGTTTTGTGTGGCTCGCGAATCAAAAACTAATGTTTGGCGGTGATATTGTTTTTACGGAGCGCTTGCTGGCATTACGAGAAATTTCAAGTTCAGGTGAGTGGATTAAAAGCTTTGAGGCATTGAGTAAGTTTAATCCTGAATTTATTATCCCTGGACATGGTAGACCGACAACCATGGCACAAGCGCGCAAAGAGACATACGATTACCTTATATATTTACGCAAAACAGTTAAGGCGCATATTAATAATGAGGGGGCGTTGTCAACCGTGGTTGGTATTGATCAATCAAAATGGCAATATATGGCATATTTTAAAGAGCTGGCACGTCGCAATGCTATGGCTGTCTATGATGAAATGGAATTTGAGTAAGTATGACTATATCGGCTAAGAGTTATAAAGAATCCTTTACGGGGCGCTTTGCAGGGATCATTCCTTGGGAAAATTTTGATAAGTTATGGGCTAAGTTGCAAGAAAGCCCTGAAGGGTGGTATGTCTTTCAGCCTGATACCAAGGATACACCGCCAGAACATCCAATGGAGAAAGAAGCGTTTTTGAGCTTTCTTAAAGAGGTCGATGCGTTTTTGCATGAACAGCAATATGCTGATTATTGCGGCTGTGTTTATGTCAACAGCACAGAAGAGCCTATTTTTGTGAAGGTTTTTCATCCACGCAAAATGGGATCAGGGTGTTCAATAGGTGGCACGCATAACGTTATTTTACCTTGGTGGACTATAAGTAAAGTCAAGCCTGAAGTTATGGTTGAAGAAGAGGTTGTGCCTGCCAAGAAAAGCTTGCTCGATAAAATCTTAGATCGTTAATTACGTCCTATTTTATCAAAGTTTATTTTTGATCGGATTTGAGGTAATGAGTTGAACTGAAAATAAATGCTCTTGTTGCGTGAAAACTGTCTCATTACAGTCGCACTAAAAAGCTAAAATACCCTGACCTTGTATTTAATTCTTGCTCATAGTGCGTAGAAATATTCTAATGTGAATGACTGAATGTTATTAGGATAACTGTTTATAATGACACAACCAATCCAGACATTAGATTCTGCGCTTGCCGCGATTGCCGCAGAAAGAGAAGCTCTTCAATTTAGGCAGCCGAGCGCATTAGCGCACGTGCCAAGTAGTACTGTGTCTAACGCATTTGGATTGCCGCCTATACCAAAAGCGCCAGGGTTGGTCAATAATTTGCCGCCACATCTTCAATCTGTCACGAGAGTGGATGTGCCAATGGCCTCCGTTCAGCATATTCAAAATTCTAATGCTCAAAATCCTAGCGAAGTCTCCGCACCGCGTAGAAAATCTAAAGGCATGATGATTTTAGGTAATGTTGTGTTAAGTGCTTTGGTTGGGGTGGGTTCTGTTTTTGCTATGAATTTTTGGCAAAGTAGTGGGGATATGAACGGTAATACGGTTGCTTTTGCTAAATCTGATTTAGGGGCAACTTCTGTGAGCGGTACTGTTGGCAAGCAAGATAAAATTTCTCTTGCGCAAAGTGCGAAAATGAACAAAAGTTGCACAATCATTTATCAAGACTTGATGACAGGACATATTAAATCAGCCCAGTGTCAACATGCCTTGAAAACAGCAGACACTGCGGTTGAAATTACACAATATTCTTCTGAGAGTACGTCGGCTACGGTGAATAGCAAAAAATTTA
>JAJRPY010000069.1 GCA_024280535.1 Gammaproteobacteria bacterium
TGGATTGGCCTTGTTCTAGCAGTTGTCTGTAGCCTATGCCTAGGTTGAGGGTGGCGCGGCGGGCGCCTTGGTTTTCGACTGAGTGGAATTGGCCTTGGAAGAAAGTGACGTTTTGGCTGTTTTTGTTTAAAGAAGTGATAGGTTGGATGGTTTTTATATTGTAGTTGGGGGATTGGGAAGTGATGCCGGTGATGCTGATTTTGCTACGACCACTGCCGAATTGGTTGGCGAAAGAGTTGGCTTGGGTGTTGATGTAGCCTTCGGTGGTGTTGATGGCTTTGCTTTTGGCTTTGTTGGTTAGGTCGGTGGTGATTTTGTTGCTGAGTTGGTTGCTGTTTTCGGCGTTAGTGCCGTCTAGGGAAGTGCGAATGGAGGAGAGTATTTCTGTGAAGAAAGTGCCGAAACTGCCCTCTTCTCTTTTAGCAGGCTGGAGGGTGGTGTATGATTGGTTTAGGTTTAGGTAGCCTGTTTTGTTGAAATCACTGGCGGAGGTGATGTTTAGGGAGAGGGTTAGAATACCAAAAACTAAGAAATGTTTAAGTTTGGTGAGTGTACTAGAAAAAATGCGGCTGATTTGTTGAATGATGTTAGCTTTAATGATGGTTCGTAATTGTGCTTTCATAATCTTGGACTTTAAAATAAAAATAACTAATTAATTATTATACCTAATTTAGGTGTATACTTATTTCAACTCTTTCCTGTATATAAAGTTGACGCTTTTTTTGATTTTTTCAATCGGTTGTTTGTAAAAATGATAAAATTACAGCCTTTATCATTCAATATTTGAAAATTCTCATTGTGAAATCAGACTACCTTGCCCATATTAAAACGCGCAAACAAAATAATTTGCCACCACTTGCACTCAACGCTCAACAAACACAATCAATTGTGACGCATTTAATGGCGGCTGATGATGATGATTTTTATCTGGACTTATTGACGCATCGTGTGCCGCCTGGTGTGGATGAGGCGGCGTATGTTAAGGGGAGTTTTTTAGCTAGCGTTGCTAAAGGGGAACAGTTTTGTCAGGCTATTAGCCAACAACGCGCTACTTTTTTGCTAGGTACGATGATGGGTGGCTATAATATTAATCCGTTAATTGACTTATTAGCCTTAGATGAAACGGCGCAAATGGCACAACAAGCACTTTCTAAAACTTTGCTTATTTATGAGGCTCATCAAACCATTATTGACAAATCTGCTAATAATAAATTTGCCCAAAATGTGGTTAATAATTGGGCAAATGCCGATTGGTTTACTAGTAAAAAGGCGCTGCCAGCTGATATTAAATTAACCGTGTTTCGTGTTGAGGGTGAGATTAATACGGATGATTTATCGCCAGCAACCGAGGCCTGGTCACGACCTGATATTCCTTTACATGCGCAATCAATGCTGGTTAAAAAAATGGAACATCCGCTAGAAACCATTAACCAACTGAAAGAAAAAGGCCTGCCACTGGCATTTGTTGGCGATGTGGTTGGCACGGGCTCTTCCAGAAAATCGGCTATTAACTCGGTTTTATGGCATCTGGGTAATGATATTGATTACATTCCGAATAAGCGCGCAGGTGGTGTGATACTGGGTGGCAATATTGCGCCCATTTTTTTTAATACAGCACAAGATTCTGGCGCATTGCCTATTGAATGCGATGTTAGCAAACTTAATATGGGTGATGAAATTACCATCCACCCTTATCAGGGAACCATTACCAATAGCCATGGCGATATAGTCTCAACTTTTAAACTTACGCCCACCACCCTGCCTGATGAAGTGCGTGCGGGTGGTAGAATTCCGCTTATTATTGGTCGAGGTTTGACGGACAAAACGCGTCAAGCGTTAGATTTACCGATTAGTGATGTTTTTCTGCGTCCAGAAGATGCCCATCATAGCGAGGCTGGCTATACGCTGGCGCAAAAGATTGTGGGTAAGGCGTGTGGTGTTGACGGCATTCGCCCAGGTACTTATTGTGAGCCGCGTATGAGTACGGTAGGCTCTCAAGATACCACGGGCGCTATGACGCGTGATGAACTAAAAGAGTTAGCCTGTTTAGGGTTTTCTGCTGATTTGGTGATGCAAAGTTTTTGCCATACTGCCGCCTATCCAAAACCGGTGGATTTAGATTTACAACACTCGCTGCCTGACTTTATGCAGTCTCGTGGTGGCGTTGCTTTAAAACCAGGTGATGGCATTATTCACTCATGGCTTAATCGTATGCTATTGCCTGATACAGTCGGCACAGGTGGGGATTCGCATACCCGATTTCCAATTGGCATCAGTTTTCCAGCGGGCTCTGGGCTGGTGGCTTTTGGCGCTTCAATTGGGGTGTTGCCGCTTGATATGCCTGAATCGGTTTTGGTGCGTTTTAGTGGCACTATGCAAGAAGGCATCACCCTGCGTGATTTGGTAAATGCTATTCCGTATGCTGCCATTCAACAAGGCTTACTGACGGTTGAAAAATCCAATAAGAAAAACATATTTTCAGGTCGGATTTTGGAGATTGAGGGCTTGGAAGAGCTTAACATCGAGCAGGCTTTTGAACTAACGGATGCCTCTGCTGAACGCTCAGCCAATGGTTGCACCATCAAACTTAACAAAGCACCTATTGCACGATATTTACATTCTAATATTGCCCTATTGTCCTCAATGATAGCGACTGGTTATGAAGACAAAAAAACCATTGCACAACGCATTATTGCCATGAAAAAATGGCTGGATGCGCCCGAATTATTAGCAGCGGATGCGCACTGTGACTATGCGGCAGTGATTGACATTAATTTAAACGATATTAAAGAGCCAATTTTGGCTTGTCCGAATGATCCTGATGATGTTAAAACTTTGTCAGAGGTGGCTAATACCCCTATTGACGAAGTGTTTATTGGTTCGTGTATGACGAATATTGGTCATTTTAGGGCAGTGGCTCAATTGCTTGACAATCAGTCCGACTTGCCAACTGAATTATGGATTGCACCGCCCACTCGTATGGACGAAAAACAACTTAAACAAGAAGGTATTTATGCGGTTTTTGATCGCCTGACCCAGCATACAGAGATTCCGGGTTGTTCGCTGTGTATGGGCAACCAAGCGCGCGTTAAAGACAATGCCACTGTGATTTCCACCTCAACACGCAACTTCCCCAATCGCTTGGGCAACGAGGCTGATGTATATTTATCTTCTGCCGAAGTGGCTGCTGTGGCGGCAAAATTAGGACGCATTCCAACCATTGATGAATATTTAAACGCCATGCAAGCAATGACGCCGGCACTTAATGAGATTTACCAAACCTTAAATTTTGATCAAATTTCATCTTATCAGGATGCCGTTGGGCATATTGCATTGGACACTATTTTAAAACCATCGCAATAGCCCATCCCAATTGCTAAAATAGCGCTTTTTACTCTTTGAGCTGCGCTAGATTAATGCAATGGTCTTATAACTAAATTCATTGGACGATAAAAAAGCCACTTTTCGGTGGCTTTTTTATTAAGAAATACAACAAATTATGCCGATTTTTTTCTATTATCTTTAATTGTTTCAAACATAAAATCAAGATGCAATTCAATCTTATCTAAAAGTTTATGTGCCTTTTTTATTAGTTTTTGCTTCTCATTGTTTTTCATCACCCTCTCCAGTTTTTTTTATAATACCACTATACTATAACTAATGTCATTATATACCTTTTAATATTCTGCGTGCCGCTTTAATTCTAACATCAATACTTCTATTTCTTTTTGGTCTTGCTGCTTGATGGCTTGCGCCATTCTTTCCATAATTACAACACATTGAGAGGCGTTAATAGACATATTAATTTCAGAATGATTATCCTTTGCAATTAATTTTAAAATTGCATTCAATCCATTCAAGTGCAATATTAAATCTTCAATTGATGGATCAATATTGTTTAATTCAGCAACCGTTAATCCATATTTTTCTGCTGGGACAATAAACGATTTCCAAATAATAGAAATAATACGTTGATATAAACCTGCTGTATCGTCCATTACTTAATTTTGGCTTCCTTATACATCACATGTTGGCGAACAACGGGATCAAACTTTTTAACTTCGATCTTTTCTGGGTGCAAGCGTTTGTTCTTGGTGGTGGTGTAAAAATGACCTGTTTTAGCGGATGATACTAATTTAATTTTTTCTCTCATAATTTACTCCTAAACTTTTTCGCCGCGTGCGCGGATTTCTTTAAGGACAACGTCAATACCTTTTTTATCAACGATGCGTAAGCCCTTAGCAGTTAGCTTGAGCTTGACAAAACGATTTTCACTGTCCACCCAAAAACGATGTGTGTGGAGATTTGGATAAAAACGACGACGCGTTCTATTGTTTGCATGTGATACATTATTACCACTAATTGGTCGCTTGCCAGTTACTTGACATATCTTTGCCATTGTTCTACCTGCTAAAAATCTAAAAGAAACAGATTATACTTAAAAAAAATTAACATTCAACGTTATATTTATAAAAAACCTATTTACTATTACCCAAAGTAACTGTATCATACACTGCTTCGGAGGGATGGCAGAGCGGCTGAATGCACTGGTCTTGAAAACCAGCAAGGATTAATCTCCTTCCAGGGTTCAAATCCCTGTCCCTCCACCATATTTGGTTTTTACACCACCCAAAAAACCCTTAAAGTCTTATTATAAAAGCATTTAACTACTTTATAAGATTTTACCGTGTCTCATACAAAATCACTAAATATACTCGTCAAACGAGTACAAATTTTCATAATCCAAAAAACTTATTTTTTATACTCATCAAATCCACAGTGCTTACTAATACCGCAGTTAAGAGCCTAAAACATAAAACCCAACTTTATAGAGTGCTAGACTTTGGCGGTTTATATATTGAAGTAAAGCCAAATTATAAAAAAGTTTGGCGATATATACTTTTAATAAAAAATCTAATATGCTAGAACTTGGCAACTATCCATTAGTTAGTTTAAAAGAAGCAAGAATAAAAAGAGATTTTTACCAAACTTTACTAATTGACAATATCAATCCAGCCCAACATAAAAAAGATGAAAAAATAAAATTAGCAGTTAAAGAACAAGTCAGTCAGACATTTAATTTTTATTTTGATGAATGGCTTAGTAAAAATAAGAATAATTGGAGTAATAAACACCTCAAAGAAATACCCAAACGAGCCAACAAGCACCCATTACCGCATATTGGCAATATGGCTATTATTGATACTGACACACCCAAGATAATAGAAGTATTACGCAAAATTGAGCATTAGGATATATTGAAACCCTGCAAAAAATTAAGAATATTGCCAGTCAAGTTTTTGGTTATGCCGTAGGTATTGATTTAATTGAATATAATATTATGAATGAGATAAAATTGGATTATGAATAATATAAAAGTACTATCATTAGATGGCGGTGGCGTTAAAGGATATTTAAGTGCTAAAATTTTAGCTAATCTCGAAAAAACATTGAATACAGAGGGTGGTGAAAATATTAATATTGGACAAAGGTTTGATTTGATTGTTGGCACTTCTACTGGCGGTATTATTGCTTGTGCTTTATCTATAGGAATATCTGCAGAAAATATATTTAAATTATATAAA
>JAJRPY010000070.1 GCA_024280535.1 Gammaproteobacteria bacterium
ATTTTTCCCCATGCCTAAATGAGATACCGATTGCATTTCGACTGTTTTGTTAAGCCTTCCTTTTGCACTAGGCATGGACACAACTCCATCAGATACATGACCAGCAAAAAGATGATTGGCAGTGCATCCGGTATAGGCCACAATGTGCCTTATGGTTTTAGAAAAAGTGCTGGATAAAATATTTTTACCAATATTCCCTGCCAGTCCCAAACTGGGTATAAGTTGGCTATCATTATTAAGCACTTCTAACCCATGACTTGAGATTGATAAATAATTAATGGCACCATTTAGGGTTTTGTTGACAGCGTAACCCTTTAATTTTAATAATTCAATAGCGACTTTTATGAAAGTATTGCCACTGTCCAATATTTCGTATCCGGCATCTTTTTCTGTTACTGTCATTTTGTCAGATGCCCCTAATTTTCGAATTATTTTAGCGTCAATATTGCCATCTATACTCACTAAAGGTCGAGGAAAATTTATAACTTTTACTACAAAACGGTCTTGTCTAATGCAATTTTGTATGTCGGATCTCTTGAACATCAATAAACTCGCTAAACCACTACCATAGTGTGGGGTGCCAAGTGTTAGTAATCGCCTAACAGATCCCAGATTAAAGTTCATAGAATTTTTATAATTAACATTATCTTTAATAAATTTTCTGGCCACAAGTCCGCCCATGCTATGGCCGATTAGGTCAACGCGTGTGCATGCTATTGAGGCGTTTATTTTTTTATTACATAAGCGACTTATTTCATCAGATAACAATCTGGAATTACTTTGCATTATTACAGTTGGCCCTAAAGAGCCATTATAATTAATAACACCCACTTCTCTGGCGCCATTGTCTAATAAACTATCCATCAAGCCAATTTTAACACCGCCAAAAATATTTTCCGAAGTGGCAAAAGAGTCTGAAGTTGACCACAAC
Organism: Gammaproteobacteria bacterium; assembly: GCA_024280535.1. Taxonomy (GTDB): domain Bacteria; phylum Pseudomonadota; class Gammaproteobacteria; order PS1; family Pseudothioglobaceae; genus Thioglobus_A. Next base: position 932 of record JAJRPY010000070.1, read on the forward strand.
CCATGAATTAACAGCACAGGCGCTCTTTGCTCAATGATAGTTGTTGAATCAATTTCCACTCGACAAGCATTATTACTATCCAGAATACATGCTTTAACTGTATATTTTACTTGTTTATCCGTACCTAAAAAACGCTCACCTGCTCTTAATACTGCCGTGACTTGACCGCTATCATTAAAATCTTGAATATCCAAAGTTATTGCTGTCTTGCCGTTAGTGTCGTATTCTTGAGTGCCTATTTTGTAGGTTGGTTGAGAGGTAAAGGCATACAATCTACTGTCAGTTAAATCTGGACTCATTATTTCAAATTTTACTTTGCCTGATAGCTGTTTGGTTTGGGCAGTTAATAATAATCTTGCATTGCCATCAGTCACTAAACCTTTACGGAATATTTTTTGTTTGCCGTGATTATTAGTTAATAGAGTTTTTATATTTAACTCCTTGATGCTGGATTCATCTTTTTTCAGTGGCACACCTAAATCAGACAAATGATGTATAACTGGCGAGGCATCGTGCACATTAAGCTTTAAATAATTTGGATTTTCCAGGTCAGTTGCACCCAATTCAGCGGATATGCTATTGGCAGTTGGTGTGCTAGCTAATCCTATAGCAGGATCAATGGCACTATTCACATCCGTACTTCTGCTACTTTGTGAATTACCATCGGGTATTGCCTTAACGGCATTAAAATTTGCTGATGTTGGCATAATGGGGGATTCAACACTGCTATTAATTGGCACTTCATTTGAAGTGTTAATAAGATTTTGATATTCCAGTTGAGAGTTATTGTTAGACGTACTATTTGATTCAGCCAATACAAATGCTACGGATGTGTTAAATTGTGCTGAAAACAACATACTGATTATAAAAAAATATTCCATTTTAAATTTCATATTAAACTCCTTATTTTTTGAATGTGTTTTTTGCTTTTTTGTAATTCGTTACCTTTCTTATTGTTAATGTCAAAATTTCCATCTGTGGACAAATTTTAAAGCCTGAATTTAACCAAGTTTTTTTTATTTGCGACTCTTATCTAAAATTATTAAGCAAAACCTGCAAAGAGTTTACTTGCGATTATTAAATCTAAATTCACTTCTTTTTAGAAGATATTTAAATACACTACATGTATTATTCAAAACTTGGTTAATCTGATTTTAGCATAGCTAAATAATTTAATGCCATTAAATATGAACATTACTCTTGGCAAATTTATTCTTACTATGATGTATTCTAAAGCGCTTTCTAAGCAAAATTTACCAGTTTATTCTCTTGCCATCATTTAATTCATCACACTGTGACATTTGCATAAATAGGGACGGTTAGCAATATTTAATTTTTGTTCAATTGGTGATTTTCTTAAACCCGACCCTAGCAGGGCTAAGGTAGGGTTTATCCGCACTATTTGTTGATATTTGTCTTTAACGTTGCTTGTGCTAAAGTCACTTGTTGATAGTGCTAATCTAATTATTAGTGAATCGGATTGATTTTGAATTGATAATAGAAAAAGGAGTGGCACTCAAGTCTGAAATTGTTTAGCTAGTTAAGATTTTAATAAAATTTGTTGTTTTGCCCGTCATCTTTATTAATGCAAAGATTTTAGGAGAAAACAAAGAAAACCCTAAAAAATATTGATTTTAAAGGGTTTTTGTCTGAAAAAAATGGTGGAGAGTGAGGGATTTGAACCCTCGATAGGGGATAAACCCTATACACCCTTAGCAGGGGCGCGCCTTCAGCCACTCGGCCAACTCTCCATGAGAAAAAAGCATTATACGCTATTATTTTTTAGATTTAAATAGTTAGTGGCTAAAAATTGTAGATAGTGTATAAAAAGTGTAATCATTAGTGCCAAAATTAAACTTAAAAAAACCAACGATATAGCCCTAGTGTGTTGACGCAAACGAAGGCGGTGTTTAATAAAATTAAAGAATTGTCCTTGTTTCTTAGCCCTTGAATAATCCAGCTGATGGCAGAAAGCATAAAGAAAATGTAGCCATATTTTGATTGGCTAAAGTTGAGCGCCACCAATATGCCACCCGAGATGCCAGTGATGGTACCAAACCAGCCCCAATGATTATGCATGGATAGAAAAATCGTGGGTAACGCTGGCAGTTTTGCCAAGCATGATGGATGCGGAGCAGTATTTGTCGGCTGATAGGCTGACGGCTTTGGCTATTTTTTTTTCATTAAGATGGTCACCTTCAATAATAAAATGCATGTGAATATGGGTAAATACTTTGGGGTGGTCTGTTGCACGCTCGGCGGAGAGCTCAACACGGCAATTGTAAACCTGTTCGCGCATTTTTTTAAGTGTAGAAACCACATCAACAGTGGTGCAGCCACCCATGCCTAATAGCAACATTTCCATGGGTCTGATGCCTAGATTATTACCACCTAATGCTTCAGGACCATCCATCACAATGGCATGACCGCTGGCAGATTCACCAACCATCATCATGCCATCAATCCATTTAACGACTGTTTTCATGATTATTGTCGTTGATTAAAAATAGCGTCAAGTGCTTGGCCAGGGTTTTCTTGGCGCATAAATGCTTCACCGACTAAAAATGCGTGAATATTATGCTCTTGCATCAATTTTACGTCCTGTGCGTTTAAAATACCGCTTTCGGTAATGACTAAAGTATCGTCCTCAATGGCATCTAATAGGTCAATTGTTGTTTGTAGGGTGACTTTAAAAGTTTTTAGATTTCGATTGTTGATGCCAATCATCGGCAGGCGAAGAGTTTGTACGCGTTTTAATTCCTCAAGATTATGCACCTCAACCAATACGTCCATGTGGCAAGAAATGGCGAGCATGGCCAAATCCTCCATACGTTGATCTTCTAAGCAGGCAGCAATTAATAAAATGCAATCAGCACCGAGTACGCGAGATTGAAATACTTGATAAGGCTCAATGATAAATTCTTTGCGCAATACTGGCAAGGTGACGGCTGATCTAGCTTCAGCTAAGTATTTATCATCTCCTTGGAAATAATCTTTATCGGTTAAAACAGATAAGCAGGTGGCTCCATATTTTTCATAACTTTTGGCGATGTCTGTGACGTTAAAATTCTTGCGTAACAAGCCTTTAGAGGGGGATGCCTGCTTAATTTCGGCAATAACTGCCGTTTGTTTTAAATCTGCCTTGTCTTTGAGTGCTTGGAAAAAATCGCGAGTGGTTCTGTCTTCGTAAGCCGTTTCCATCATGGTATTGTAAGGCGTTATCTCAAGTGCTGCTTCAATTTCTTGCTTTTTACGGGCAATGATTTTTTGTAGAATATCGGGTGTATTAGTCATAATGGATATTTATTTCTGAATGCCGTCCATTTTAGATGAATTATTTGGCTTATAATTAGCTTAAATTAATTAACTTTAGATAAATATGAAATTATTACATTTTGAAATCGGCATTGATCAGCCATTTTTCCTAATCTCTGGCCCTTGCGTGATTGAATCAGAATCACTGGCAATGGAAACCGCAGAAACGTTAAAAAAAATCACCGAAGACTTGGGTATTAATTTTATTTACAAATCTTCGTATGATAAGGCTAATCGCTCTAGTACGGGCAGTTTTAGAGGTCTTGGCATTGAAGAGGGGCTGCGTATTTTGCAAAAAGTAAAAGAGCAGATTGGGGTGCCAGTGCTGACTGATGTACACGAGGACACGCCACTTGATGAGGTGGCTTCCGTGGTGGATATGATGCAAACCCCAGCATTTTTGGTGCGTCAAACTAATTTTATTCAAAATGTGTGCAAGCAGGGTATTCCTGTTAATATTAAAAAAGGCCAATTTCAAGCGCCTTGGGATATGCAAAATGTGGTTGATAAGGCATTTGAGGTGGGCAATCGGCAGATCACCATTTGTGATCGTGGTACCTCGTTTGGCTATAATACGTTGGTTTCTGATATGCGCGGCTTGTCAACCATGCGTTCAACAGGTCAGCCGATTGTGTTTGACGCAACGCATTCAGTACAGCAACCAGGTGGCAATGGCTTGACCTCAGGCGGGCAAAGAGAGATGGTACCAGTGCTTGCTAGGGCGGCGGCGGGTGTGGGTGTGGCAGGCTTTTTTATGGAAACGCATCCTAATCCTGATATAGCATTAAGTGATGGCCCTAATATGATTCCAATTCATCAGATGGCAGATATGCTAAAAACGCTACAAGATATTGATTATATTACTAAGAAAAATGGATTTTTAGAAGATCAATTAAGATGAAGCAATTAACCCATCAAATCGCACTTTTTTCTAAACGCCCTAAGTCGCACTGGGTTAATTGTGTGTTGTCATAATGAGTGGTGTGATGAATAGGTTGGTTTTGTTGGTTGGATTGTTGCTATCTTTTGGCAGTCTTGCCAGCAAACCTGATTTGTTTTTACTCAATACGTATGATGAGTCTAAAGAGGTGGTTGGCTGGGTCATGAGTGAAAAACTTGATGGTATTCGTGGTTTTTGGAATGGGCAAGAACTCTTAACTCGTGGCGGAAAAAAGCTTAATCCACCTGCTTGGTTTACCCAAAATTATCCGCCATTTGCGATTGATGGTGAATTGTGGACTAAGCGGGGTGATTTTGAAAATATCAGCTCGATTGTGCGTACTAAACGTACTAATTTGCGCTGGCGTCAAATTACTCATCAAATTTTTGAGGTGCCTAATCAGTCGGGCGGGCTGTTACAAAGGCTGGCAGTGCTGGCAGATTATTTGCAAGCAACGCCGATCGCGCATCTGCATATTATCAAGCAAACGCCGATTATTAACAAACAACAATTACAAGATTTTTTAGCCGAAGTGACTGGTCATAAGGGCGAAGGTGTGGTGGTTAGAGACCCTAATACAGCGTACAAAACTGGGCGATTGACCTCAGCACTCAAGGTGAAAAAATATCTTGATACGGAGTGTATTGTATTAAAAATATTGCCAGGTAAGGCAAAATACAAACAAATGATGGGTTCGGTGCTTTGTCAAACTGATACGGGCAAGCGGGTCAAAATCGGATCAGGTTTTAAGGATAAAGATAGGGCTAATCCGCCTATGGTTGGTAGTAAAATTACCTTCAAATATTATGGCTTGACGAATAAGGGTAATTACAAATATCCAGTCTATTTAAGAGTAAGAAAAGCAGACTGATTATTATGTCGATGGAGAAAAAATTATGATAAAAATTGCAGTGGTGGGTGCATCAGGGCGTATGGGTCAAACGATTATTGAAGCCATTCAGCAAAATAACCAAGTCACATTAGGGGTAACTTTAAACCAGGGTGATGAGTTGGCTTTGGTGGTGGATCAATTTGATGTATTGATTGATTTTACGCGTCCAGTGGCAACGCTTGGTTATTTGGCAATTTGTGCTAAAGCGGGCAAAAAAATGGTGATTGGTACCACTGGTTTTAGTGAGGAAGAATTGACCCAACTGGAAAACTTTGCTCTAAAAACCCCCATTGTATTTGCACCTAATATGAGCGTTGGGGTTAGTTTAACGCTCAAGTTGCTTGATATGGCGGCTAAGGTGATTGGTGCAGAGGCTGATATTGAAATCGTTGAAGCGCATCATCGCCATAAGGTTGATGCACCGTCAGGCACGGCATTAAAAATGGGCGAAGTGGTGGCAAATGCCTTGGGTAGAGATTTGTCAACTTGTGCTGTCTATGGGCGTGCAGGCATTGAAGAGCCACGTGATCGCCAAACGATTGGGTTTTCTACCATTCGCGGTGGTGATGTAGTTGGTGAGCATACAGTGAGTTTTTTTATGGAGGGCGAGCGGGTCGAAATCACCCATAAAGCCTCTTCAAGAATGACATTTGCCAATGGTGCGGTGCGGGCAGCTATTTGGCTAGATGGCGTATCAGCGGAGCAAGGGCTGTATTCCATGAAAAATGTACTAGACTTGTAGCCTGATGCAATCATCATATTCAAAAATTCCATTATTGGTTTTGGCTGTCTATTTGATGGTGTTTATCGCAACGGCAATCAATCCTTATGATCGTGCAACTTGGTGGGCAGAAAACATCCCTATTTGGATAGTTGTATTTGGCTTTGTGGTTACTTTTAGTCGCTTCCAATTCTCTAATTTTGCTTATATTTTGACAGGTTTTTTCCTGTGTTATCATACGATTGGTGGCTATTTTACGTTTGAATTGGTGCCATTTGACTGGGGCAATGCGCAATTATCCACTTTAAACTTTGATTTTTTGTTGCCCGATGGGCGCAACAATTTTGATCGACTTGGGCATTTTTTAGTCGGTGTTTTTGCTTATCCTTTTGTGGAAATAAGCCTACGCAAAGCTTGGGTGAATAAGCCGATAGTGGCAGTATTTTTTGCCGTATTTGCCTTGGGGTTTTGGGCAGGGACTTATGAGATTATTGAAATGTATTACGCTGTGATTGAGGGTGGAGAATCGGGCGTGGCTTTTTTGGGTTCGCAAGGTGATATATGGGATGCGCAAAAAGATATGTTGATGGATATTTTGGGTGCGCTATTGTTTGCTGTTTGGGCGTTGGTTAATCGCAGATTTTTCCTTAAATTACCCAAACATTCTATGACAAAACAGGAGGATTAAAATGTTGTATAGTATTATTGCCCAAGACGTGGACGACTCATTGGCAAAAAGAATGTCGGTGCGTCCGGCA
>JAJRPY010000071.1 GCA_024280535.1 Gammaproteobacteria bacterium
ATTGAGCGAGCCTCTTTTACTGCCTTATAAGCCGCATTTACCAGAGCTTGGGTTTTAAGAGCGCTATTAATTTCTGTGTCAGGTGGATGGCCAGCTTTATATGCCTGTAATATATGGCGGTTCAGATTTAGCACACTTTCTTGCGTTACATGCCAAGGCCGTTCTGTCCAATTAAGTAACGGCGTTGAAGCATCTTCATGCCAATTTAATCCATTGCTTGCCACTTCAATTTTTCCACCTGGTTTTAGTTTAATAAGTCCTTTGCTACCTTCAATTTCAATTAAAGTTTCAGGAAAAACATCTGGAGAGCATTTAGCTGAAAAACTGATATCAGCTATTGATACTGCACCAGTTTCATGACGCAACAACATCGTTGCACTATCTTCACCAACAACATCAGGTAATCGCTTTTGGGTTTCGCAGGATAAGTTAGCAACCTCACCCAAAAAGAAGCGTGCAAGATCAAGAATATGTATGCCCAAATCTTGAATGATTAATTTAGGCTCATTTCGTAAATAAGGTTGTGCTGCGAAAACATCAAATCCAGTACGAAAAGAAATTTTAGCAAAGCTAACTTCACCTATCACATCATTTGTGATTAATTGTTTTAGACGCATCATCGGTGCTTGAAATCTAAAGTTCTCATGTACGCCAAAAAATATACCAGCTTCAGTAACAATATCGCCAATAGCACGACAATCATTCCATGTCGTAGCTAAGGGTTTTTGAACTATCGTTGCAATATTATGTCTAGCAGTTAATTCCACCAATTCTTTGTGAGAACCTGGTTGGGTAACTATATCGATTAAATCGGGGCTAGTTTTTTCAATCATTTGTGCGGCATCTGTAAAGCATTCTGCCCCAAATTCTGCACCAGCCAGCTTTGCCTTTTCAGCATCAATATCACACACAGCAACGATAGTTACGCCTTCGTCCAGCAAATCACGCCAAGCATTAAGGTGGTTTTGGGCATAAAATCCACAACCAATAATAGCAATGCGTATGTTTTCGATGGGCATGTAATTAACTCCTATAGCGCCGTAGAGCCTCCATCAACCAGCATTGGTGCGCCAGTCATATAACGGGAATTATCAGATGCAAGAAAAAGAGCAGCTGCTGAAATATCTTCAGGCTGACCAAGACCAAGCGGGTGTTTATCTAGTACTTGTTGGTGAACTTCTTCGGGGTTAGGCAAAGATGCCAAAAACCCACGATAAAGTGCGGTGTCAATTGTACCGGGGCAAAGAGAGTTCACCCGGATTTTATCTGGAGCATAGCGCACTGCCATTGAGCGCGATAAATGCACAACTGCTGCCTTTGACGCACAATAAGCTGGGTGCATAGGAAAGCCAATAAATGCGCTTTCTGAAGCAATATTAATGATTGATCCACCACCTGAATTACGCATTTGTGGAATGACCAAACGGCCAACCATAAAAATGCCTTTTACATTAATCGAAAAAATCTTGTCCCAATCAGCTTCAGACATTTCTTCAAGACCGCCTGATATAGCAATACCAGCATTATTGACCAAAATTGTGATAGAGCCAAATTTTTTGCTTGTAGCTTTTACTGCGGCTTCACACTGATCTGCATTTGTTACATCGCAGGGAAAATATTGAGCTAACTCGCCTAATTCGGTTGCCAACTTTTCGCCAGCATCACGCTCTTGGGGTAAATCAAAAATTGCTACACTTGCGCCCTCTGCTATAAATTCCCTAACACATGCTTCACCAATACCCCGACTTGCGCCAGTAATAATTACAACTTTACCAGACAAAATGCCTTGGGCATTGCGCTTGCTCATTATGATGATCCCGTAGATATTTCACCACTATGAAGTATTAGGCCAGATGCCTTAACATCAAAGACTTCCAGCGTGCCTTTTTCATCTTCAGTTACATAAATGCGCTTTTCGCCATTCAATCCGAAGGCTAGATTTGTTGGAGCAATTCCTGCTGTTTTAATGCGCTCTTTAACGCTTCCATCTGGCGCTAGAACAGTTACATCACCTTGAGCGAACACCGCAACATAAAGATTGCCATCTATATCAAAGGCCATGCCGTCTGGCCCTTTAATGCCCTCAGGCGCATCAGGGGAAATTACATTACCAAAGATCTCAGGCGCACCAAGTCCTTCTACACTCCATTTGTAACGAATAATATCACCAGTAATTGTTTCGGCAACATAAAGATATTTATCATCTGGCCCAAAAGCCAATCCATTGGTAAATTTTATTCCAGTAGCCAATGTTTCTAACTTATGGGTTTCAACATCCATACGGTAAACTCGGCCTTCATATTGTAGTGATAAAAAGTTTTCTACAACCACTCCACCTGGCGCAAAATCAAGAAAGGTAACTCCAGAATCGGTGAAATATAGCTTTCCATCTGGGCCAAAGCATAGATCGTTAGGAAATAGAAAAGGCCCATCATCAGAATGGGTGAGAATAGTTTCAACACTACCTGATAAATCCATTCGCAACAATGCTGGTGGATTAGATTCTGCTACCCAGATATTTTGCTTAGCATCAACTGCTAATCCGTTTGGCCGACCAGTTTTTGCAAGTTCAGTTCTTGTTTGAAAATTATTGGTCAGATGAGAAACACAGCCCCTATCTTCACCCATTTCAACAACTAACCAACTGCCATCTGGCAATACAACTGGCCCTTCTGGAATGCTCAATCCTTCAACTAAAATCATATTAATCTCCCTATACTAGTGCTGTTTGTCCGCCATCAACAGCCAATATTGCCCCATTAATAAATTTTGCTTCTTCACTTGCCAAAAATAATGCTGCTCCAACAAAATCATCAGGCGTACCTAGTCGGTTGATGGGCAGTGATTCTCCAAATTCCTGACGAGCCTCTTCGTCCATCAAACCACGCAACATTGGCGTATCTGTTGGCCCAGGGGCAATTGAATTGATACGAATATTTTCAGCGGCATGATCAACCGCCAATGCTTTAGTTAACATTGTAACTCCACCCTTAGAAGCTACATAGGCAACAGCACCCGGAATTGCATCATGTGCGCCAGTAGATGAAGATATGGTAATGATAGCGCCGCCGCCATTGTTTCGCATCTTTGGAATGACCGCCTGAACACATAAAAACGTACCAGTTAAATTGATATCAATTATACGTTGCCAATCGCTCAATGCAGTTTCTTCGGCTGTTCCGCCAATAAAAAT
>JAJRPY010000002.1 GCA_024280535.1 Gammaproteobacteria bacterium
CCCAAATCTCAAGGTGCTTTTTATTCCTTCCCTAGAGTTGAAGGCTTAATCAAACGCCTTAAGTTAAAAGATGACGTAGAATTTGCAACCTACTGCCTAGAAAAACTAAACATCGCCTTGGTACCCGGATCAGCCTTTGGCGCACCCAATTATGTCAGATTTTCATTTGCCACCAGCATGGACAACATCAAACAAGCAGTCGAAAAACTGGCCAATCTATAAACCATCAAAAAGATCTTGTCCACAAAATAAGATGATTGACCTATACTGGCACTAAGTTCAAGCGAAGTAGCCAGTTTTTAATGTAAACATTATTGTCTTATTTGTTTTTATCATCTGCTTTTTCCGCTAAGCGTACTAAATATTCTGTAATGTACTTAATAATTTGGCTTCTTTTGAAAAACCCTGGTGTTTTAAATTTATTGATTTTTCCAGTTAGCATGTCTTTGTAAGCTACCTGATAGGTTGTACCCGTAAACGTGGCAAAATCTAATTTTGTTATTTTTAAATACACGCCATCCACATCAGGTTTTGAATAAGTTAATTTTGTAGCCAAGTGCGCTTCTTTTGTTAAAGCAACAAGTCTGCAATCATAGTTATTGCCTGAATAACTTTTCTTAAAATAATCACATGTGCCCTTAGCATTTACCTCACCTAAAAAAGTATCAAAACCTACATAAATTGCGGTTTTGTTTTTTAACCCATCATCAATTAAGCCAAAATCATCTTTGCTGAATGACGTTTTAATTGCATCAGCCGTAACACTACTAACGATGCCTGTCACTATGGCAGTGGCACAGCCTTGCAATAAAGTGGCACTTAGTAAAATTGCTAAGGTTATTTTTTTGTTGATATTTTTCATACTATTATTCCTTATTGTTATATTAAAGACGTTTAAGAGTTTCCTGATATACAAATTAACCCTCGTACGATACTGTAAAAAACTTTCTGTAAATTCAACAAGACACCTGTTTGAATTTTTGCTTTCAAGAAAGTACCCGTCATTTATTCTATTGTTTTTTTTACAAACTAATAGAGATAGTCAATGATAAGCAATAGTAATTTTAAAGATTTTAACAGTATTAATGGTAACAATTTAAACAGCGTACCTGAACTAATCTCAAACCATGTGGATATTGTTTAAGGCTAGTATTTACCATTTGAACCTATTAATCTTTACTATCCCAAAAGATAATTCAATATAGATAGCGTGTTATTTTCCCTTTACTATCTAGCACATTCAAACGACGAAAAAAGACCTGCAAAGTAATTGCAGTCTCTTTTTAAGGGTGCGTTTTCGCTTGTGTTTGTCATAAAATTTTTATGAACTAAGCAAAAAAAAATACAAATAATCATTAAAAACTTATTTTTAACAACAATTTATGAATATGGCTCCTCGAGCTGGGCTCGAACCAGCGACAAATGGATTAACAGTCCATTGCTCTACCAACTGAGCTATCGAGGAACAAGGGTGGAATTATAACGGCTTTTAGCACTGAGTCAATCTAAAAAACGGTTATTTTTTATAATTAATTTGTTGGGTTGCCACTCTGAGTGAAAATACACTGAGTTATGTTGGGTGTGGTTGACTCAAATTGATTATTTTCTCAAGCGTTGCTATTGATAAAAAAGCCTTATAAAACGCATAAAATAAACAATCAGCCAATTATTAATTACGTTGTCTGGCTTTATTTTGTCCTCTTTCTTGTCAGCAAAAAAAAACCAACCCGAAGGTTGGCTTTTTTAACATTAATAGTTGACTAACTATTAACTATTGTTTGACCTCTCTACTGTCAATGGCACTTGAAGCCTTGCCATCGGCATAACCTTTGGCGTATGCATCGGCTTGACCTTTGGCGTATGCATCAGCCTGACCTTTGGCGTACGCATCAGCAACCCCTTTGGCATTAGCATCAGCACTACCTGCATATTTACCGTCGGCAGTGGCATTGGCAACATTTTTAGTTGTATTCTTATTGTTGTAATGAAAACCCCAATCAGAATCATTGTTCATGTTGTTATTATTTGAAAGCGGGCCGAAATTTTGAGCACCATTGAAAGGCCCCATGTTAGAGCCGCCGTTGAATGGCCCCATATTGTTACCACCTGTAAATGGCCCCCAGTTATTGCCACCACTCATTGGGCCAAAATTAGAACCACCATCGAAAGGCCCCCAGTTACTCATGCCATTTGAGTTGCCCCAGCCGTTGTTACCGTAGCCATTATTGCCATAACCGTTGTTGCCATAGCCATTATTACCAAAAAAAGCAGATGCGGAAGCGGAAGCTACCACCATAGCGATTGTGATGATTTTTGTTGTATTTTTCATGTTATTCCCTCTAAATAAATTATGATTTAAGTAAAAAAAGTTTACTTGCCAAGCATAATACCCTACTCAAAACGCTTTGCAACACTATCAGTAGTTTGTAATATTACAATATAGATTTAATAATGGCATTAAACGTGGCACTTGGACGCATCACTTTGGCAACCAGATCAGGGTTTGGCTGATAATAACCACCCAAATCAACTGCCTGCCCCTGAACGCGACCTAGCTCGGAAATAATACAGGTTTCATTTGTGGATAATGCCTCTGCTATCGGTGCAAACCGCGACTTTAAATCAACATTTTGCGATTGTTTTGCCAATGCTTGCGCCCAATATAGTGCCAGATAAAAATGACTATCGCGACTATCGAGCTCACCCACTAGGCGTGATGGCGATTTATGATTATCTAGTAGCATGGCAGTGGCTATATCCAATGCATCGGCTAACACTTGAGCCTTGGAATTGTCAAAAGTGGCATCCAAATGCTCTAATGAGGCAGCCAGTGCTAAAAATTCGCCCAAAGAATCCCAGCGTAGGTGATTTTCAAATATTAATTGTTGAACGTGCTTAGGTGCTGAACCACCTGCCCCTGTTTCAAACAAGCCGCCGCCATTCATAAGTGGTACAATGGAGAGCATTTTTGCTGATGTGCCTAATTCTAAAATTGGGAATAAATCGGTTAAATAATCTCGCAATACATTACCAGTTACTGAAATAACATCCCTACCCTCTTTGATTTGTTGTAATGTAAATCGGGTAGCCGTTTCGGGCGACATTATGCGAATGTCCAAATCTGTGGTATCGTGATTTAACAAATATTGCTTCACTTTTATCTTCATTTGAACATCGTGCGAACGCTGTTCATCAAGCCAAAATATCGTTGGTAAATTAGTTACTCTGGCGCGTTTTACGGCTAATTTAACCCAATCTTGAATAGGGGCATCTTTGACCTGACAAAGGCGAAAAATATCACCCGACTGAACGGATTGCTCAAGTAGTACACGGCCATTTTCTGCCCTAACGCGTACGCTACCTGGTGCTGATAATTGGAATGTTTTGTCATGCGAGCCGTATTCTTGTGCCTTTTGTGCCATCAGACCAATATTTGACACAGAACCCATAGTGGCTGGGTCAAAAGCGCCATGCTCTTTACAAAAATTAATAGTTTCGCGAAATACACCCGCATAGCAGCGATCAGGAATGACTGCCATGGTATCTTGCAATTGACCCTGCTTATTCCACATCTTGCCTGAGGCTCGAATCATTGCCGGCATTGAGGCATCGACAATAACATCGCTAGGCACCTGTAAATTGGTGATGCCTTGATTAGAATTAACCATGGCCACATCAGGCTGCTTGGCATAAACCGCTTGAATATCTGCTTCAATTTCAGTCTGTTGACTGGCCTCTAGCGCTTGAATTTTGCTTAGAACATCGCCAAAGCCATTATTGGCATTAATGCCCAACTCATCAAAAACAAGCGCATGCTTATCAAACACCTCGGCAAAAAAAACATGCACTGCCTGACCAAAAATAATAGGGTCGGACACTTTCATCATCGTGGCCTTTAAGTGTAGAGAAAATAAAATACCTTTTTCTTTTGCCTCAATCATAGCATTGGCTAAAAAATCTCTTAAAGCCGACTGGCTCATCACTGACGCATCAATAATTTCACCCGCTTGCAAGGCGTCTGGGGCTTTTAATACTTTAATTGAGCCATCAAGCCCTTCAAACTGAATGCTATACTGGGTGGCATCATCCAAAGTTAGTGCTTGTTCTGAGCCATAAAAATCACCCGCCGACATACTGGCCACAAGCGTTTTAGAATCAGCACGCCAAACGCCCATTGAATGCGGGTTTTTCTTGGCATAATTTTTCACCGCGGGTGGCGCACGACGATCAGAATTTCCCTCACGCAAGACCGGATTAACCGCACTGCCCAACACCTTGGAAAAAGTGGCTTTAATAACCTCTTCTTCCTTATTTTGAGGCTTGGCAGGATAATTAGGAATATCATAACCCTGTGCCTGAAGTTCGGCAATAACGGATTCTAATTGTGGCATAGAGGCGCTTATATTGGGCAGTTTGATAATATTGGCTGCGGCTGATGTGGCAATTTTCCCCAGTTCAGTGAGGTTGTCACTCCTTATTTGCGATGCACTCAGTCTCTCGGGAAAATTAGCAATAACGCGTGCTGCCAAAGATATATCGCGTGTTTCAATAGCAATATCAGCCGCAGCTGTAAAAGCAGTTATGATTGGCAATAATGAATGAGTGGCTAATGCTGGCGCTTCATCGGTCAGTGTGTAAATAATCTTGGTTTTTTGTGCCATGGCTAACTAAATTTGTAAACGTAGTATTTTAGCATCCTCAAGGTTCGAGTAATATTTTTTGCGTGTATCAATCAGCTGAAACCCATATTTCAAATAAAAATTAAGCGCAATTATATTGGATTTTCTCACCTCTAACAAAATAGCACTGACCGTATCACTCTGCCGACTGGCAACTAACTTGTTTAACAATTGCCTAGCCAAGCCTTGGCGCTGAAATTTAGAATCAATGCAAATATTCAACACATCAACAAACTCAACCGAGCGCAAACTAAGCAAATAGCCTGCAATTTTCTCATCCAGTAAAATTAGCTGAATATCAATAGCAGCATTATCAAACGAATCAACAAATGCCTGCTTATTCCAAGGATGCTCACAAACACGATTTTCTATTGCCAAGATTTGAGCCAACTCTGATTTTGAGGCTTTTTTAAAGAAAATATTGATAGGCTTTATTGTCTGTTTCGTTTTGATAAAAATACCCAAGTTCGTCAAAACTTTTTTCAAGTTCGGCAGTATTTGATGCCTGAAAACCAATCAGCACACGACCAAAATCAGCACCATGATTGCGATAATGGAACAAGGTAATATTCCAATAATCGCCCACTTTTTCCAAAAAATTCAACAAAGCACCTGGGCGCTCTGGAAACTCAAATCGGTACAATACTTCATCATCACAACTACTACGCCCGCCAACCATATAGCGGATATGGGTTTTGGCAATGGAATTATCGCTCATATCCAGTACGTCAAATGAATGGGTTAATGTTGCCAATAATTGCTGCTTTTCGTGCAACCCATTGCTCAGCGACACGCCCACAAAAATACGCGCCTGAGCCTCTGAATCGTAACGATAGTTAAACTCAGTAATGGCATGGTGCTTAAGCTGTTGGCAAAATTTTAAAAAACTGCCTGGTTTTTCGTCAATAGTCACCGCAATAATTGCCTCGACATGCTCGCCAATATCCGCACGCTCTGCAATATAACGCAACCTGTCAAAATTAACATTGGCACCCGATACAACAGAAACCAGGCGTTCATTTTTGAGCAAATGTGTTTTAACATACTTTTTAATGCCTGCTGTGGCAAGCGCACCAGCAGGTTCGGAAATTGAACGAACATCTTCATAAATATCTTTAATTGCCGCACAAATTTCGTCATTACTCACTAAAATCACCTCATCCACCACCTGTTTGGCAATTGCAAAAGTTTTGACACCAATTTGCCTAACTGCCACACCATCTGCAAAACGCCCTACTTCGGGTAAAATAACCCGCTTGTTTTGTTTCAGCGCCTCATACAAGGTGGGGGAGTCTTGTGGCTCAACGCCAATCACTTTGATTTCTGGTGCGTAATGCTTGATATAAGTCGCCATCCCAGCAATTAAACCGCCGCCGCCAACGGGAATAAAAACTTTGTCAATATCCGCAAGCTGGGTTAATAATTCCTTGGCAATGGTCGCTTGACCGGCCATCACCTCAATATCATCATACGGATGGATAAAAATCAAATCTTGCGCTTGCTCTAATTGTTTGGCATATTGATAAGCATCATCATATACATCACCGTGCAAAATAACCTGTCCACCCAATTGTTCAACCGCATTAACCTTAATTTTTGGCGTTGATAATGGCATCACAATTACCGCCTCAATGCCCAATTTTTTGGCAGACAATGCCACACCTTGGGCATGATTTCCTGCACTTGAGGCTACCACACCTTTGGCCTTTTGCTCAGGGGTTAATGAAGCGATTTTTTGATAAGCACCTCGCAGTTTGAACGTATGAATGGTGAGTTTATCTTCGCGTTTTAGATAGATGTGATTATCCAAGCGCTTGGATAATTGAAACGCTTGGGATAAAGGGGTAATCTCAACAACATCATATACGCGAGTGTTATCGGCCAGTTTAACAATATTGTGCATGTAACTCCTGTAAATAAGCCACGTCAACAACAGTTGAGTCTGTTGCACGTCCCTCAATCATTTCAAATGGCTGCTCCGGTTCGCCCAGATTATTTAAAACAACCATTGCCCCTGCAAAATCATGGGTTTTGGTGTATTCATTAACCGTAACAACCGTCTTAATCTTGGCCCGCGTCGTCGAAACAATGCCATTATGAGAATCTTCAAACGCAATGCACTCAGCTGCCTGCAAATTCATTTGTGCCAACACATAATGATAAATATCGCCTGCGGGCTTAAGATTAGGCACCACATCGCCAGCACCAATCACCTCAAACCAATCAAGTGCCGCCTCGCCCAATGTATTACTAATGAGCGCAACCACGTTGGCAGGGGTGGTAGTGGTAGCAATTGCTAACCGCAATCCAGCTACCCTTGCCTCTTGAAATAAACGCACCACTCCTGGGCGTAATGGTATGGCACCTTCATTCACCATTGCCACATAGATTTTAGTTTTGAGTTGGTGTACCGTCAAGGCAAACGCATCCAAATCCGCTGTTTTAAATGTTGGCAAATAATGATTGACATAATGCTTAATGCGTAATTGACCGCCCGTCACCTCCAATAATTTATGGTAAAGTTCATTTGACCATACCCAATCCAAATCCAGCTCCTTAAATGCCGAATTAAACGCCACCAAATGCCCGTCTCTTTCAGTGTTTGCCAGCGTACCATCAACGTCAAAGATTAATGCTTGTAATGCCATAAATGCTCTCTTGATAATTAAATAAGTGAAAAATAAATTGCTATTTTAAGGCACTTTAGGTATAAACATATTTTTTTTAACTTAATCCCAATATCATGTCGCAAATAGACTATCAAAATATTCCAAATTATTCCCTAAAAAAGAATGAAGAATTTATGAGCCAAGAACAACTTGAGCATTTCAAACACAAATTAGGCGTTTGGAGAGACCAGCTGGTTGATGATGCCGAATCAACCATTACCCACATCCAAGAAGACTCTACGCAAGTGGCTGATATTAACGATCGCGCCACCCTAGAAGAAGAATTTGCCCTAGAACTCAGAACCCGCGACCGCGAGCGCAAGTTAATTGCCAAAATTGACAAAACCTTGCACACTATTGAACTTGGCGATTATGGCTATTGCAAAACTTGTGGCGCTGAAATTACCTTGGTTCGCCTTGAGGCTCGCCCAACTGCTGATGAATGCATCGATTGCAAAACCATTGCAGAAAAAAGAGAAGTTTAAGCATGTAGCCTAAAAATGCCGATAAGACTGGCAAGTTTTATCAAGCCCCGCAATTTTTAATTGTTGATTTTGGGTAATGATTCCAATCTTAGTTAGCCTTACTCCTAACTGACGCTTGATTGCTTGCAACCGACTAATACACGCTTCTGGCACACTAAAACACAGTTGATAATCGTCACCACCTGCCAATGGCAAGCACCAGTCATTGGTTTTTTTTAGGTAAGCAATCAATGCTTGGCTCAGTGGAATATCGCTTAAATTAATACTAGCACCGACCTTGGAGGCATGCAAAATATGCCCAAGATCTTGCTCCAATCCATCTGATATATCAATACAAGCATTGGCAACCCCCAGCAAAGCCTGACCTAACTGTATTTGTGGATTTGGCGTATTAAACTGCGTTAATAACGGCTGACTCGGGTTAATCCCTTGCTGAATTTGCTGCCAAGCCAGTGCCGCATCGCCCAGCGTATTAGACACAAAAATAACATCGCCAACTTTGGCAGCAGACCTTAATAATGCCCGCCCCTTCGGCACAGTGCCTGTTACATTAATTGTTATACTCAGCTTGCCCTTAGTGGTATCACCACCCACCAAATTAATCCGATATTCATCTGCTAATGACTTAAGCACACTTGAAAACTGCTCAAGCCAATGCCGATTAAACTCCGGCAGTGTTAATGCCAAGGTGAAATATTGAGGCGTAGCGCCCATAGCCGCCAAATCACTTAAATTAACTGCCAAAGCCTTATAAGCAATATCTGCTGCTGCGGTTTCTGGCGGAAAATGCACCCCCTCAATTAGCGTATCTACACTGGTGGCTAACTGCTGATTAGCCTCAATAGAAAGCAATGCACAATCATCACCAATTGCCGATTTATCGTCATCTCCCTGCCAATTAAAATATTGTTCAATCAGATCAAACTCATTCATTGAGGATATTTTTTTGTGATTTTTTCATCCACTTCCCCACGCCCTGCATTAAACATAGAACCAGAACCCAGCACCGCAGAAATCAACACCGCAAAAAACAACGGTACAATGCCCAGCAATGTCAAAATCGAATCAACAATACTGGTGCCATCCATACTACTAACACTACTATCGCCAATCAACAAGCCCAACGAAGTGATTAAAAAATAAAACACGTACGCCGAAATAAGAATTTTGTAGCGATTAAGTGCCATTTGCCAATGAATATAAACCAAATAAACCGCTTCATCCTTGGCTTTTTTGGTGCGAAAATAGGTATATATAATAATCACCATAGAAATCACAATGGTCAATCCTATGGCAATATTCAAACTGGTGTTTAGTAATTTAATCAACCCTAATGCGCCAATAATATGAACCAAAATAGCATTAATGGTAAATAATTCATGGGCAGCCTTCGCCGCTCTTCGTTCTTGCTCGCTTGCGTCTATTTTAATAATCATATCAGTCTTCTGTTAGGGATTACATATAGGCATTATCGGTATTGGTATGGTCGGTCACATCGCGGACTGATTTAATCTCTGGAAAATGGTTTCTTAATTGCGTCTCCACCCCCTGC
>JAJRPY010000072.1 GCA_024280535.1 Gammaproteobacteria bacterium
CATAGTCGCCTCGGGCGGCTCGATCAGAAATGGTAATAAATCCAACGCGAATTTTGGTATGCTTCATTTGTTTTATCCTCCGCTAACGGGTGGGTAAAAGGCCACCTCGTCGTTATTGTTTAATAGGGTTAAATCGCCAGCAAGTGTTTGATTAACGGCACATAAAATATTGCTGGGGAAGTGCTGTTTGCCATGTCGATGGATTAATAACGTTCTGAGTGCCAGTACCGTCATAGAGGGGGTTGCTGCTATTTCTTCGCCAGCAAGGTTGAGCGATTCTTTGAGTGAGGCGAAATATAGAATATTCATCCGCCAATCTCCACCATTTGTACGTGATTAATATTGCCCATATTGGTGTTAAATTCATGTTGTTTAGGCTTGTGGGTAATGGCGTTAATAATCATAATTTTAATAGCGTTATCATTCATATTGGATCTAATGGCATCACGTAAAGAGATTGAATTTTCCTGTCCTAGGCACAGGATTAATTGGCCTTTGGCTGTGAGTCTAATGCGATTACAATCAGCGCAAAAATTATTAGAGACGGCTGAAATGGTGCCAACGGATGAATGTGTATTGGTGATTAAATAGCTTTTGGCAGGGCCGGAGGTTTGCTTGGCTTTAATTGGGCTTAATTGATTGGGCAGATGCGCGCGAATCCGGTTTAAAATATCCGCCTCACTATAATGATGGTCGATGGTATCAACGCCTGCGCTGCCGATGGGCATGGTTTCGATAAATCGAATATCAATATTTCTGCTAATGGCAAAATCAATCATGGCTTCAATTTCATCATCATTCACATTACGCATCACCACCATATTCAGTTTGATTGGACTCATGCCTGATGCAATTGCTGCATCAATGCCTTGTATAACGTTACTTAACTGGCCACCACGGGTTATTTGAGCAAATTTTTCTGGCTTGAGGGAGTCGATGGAAATATTGGCTCGATTAATGCCCGCTTGTTTGAGTTGTTGGGCAAGAGGGGCTAATAAATGGGCGTTGGTTGACAGGGGGAGGTCGGTAATAGTTGGAATGTTGCCGAGTTGGGTGGCAAGGCTGAGGATGTCTTTTCTGAGCAAAGGTTCGCCGCCTGTTAGCCTTACTTTGGTGATGCCGAGTTGGCTAAATAATTGGACAATTTTTGTCATTTCTTCATACGAAAGCAAATCTGCTCTAGCCGTGCTGGAAATATGATCTTCGTCACGACAATAGTGGCATCGATAATTGCAATGATCGGTAACTGACACCCTTAGATAGGTAATCTGGCGATTGAATGAATCGGTTAACTGCTGCATTTATGCCTTCCAATTGCCAGATTTTCCGCCAGATTTTTCCAGTACCTGAGTTTGGCTAATAACCATAGTTCGGTCAACTGCTTTGCACATATCATAAATTGTTAAAGCGGCGATACTGGCCGCGGTGAGCGCCTCCATTTCAACGCCAGTTTTGCCATCAAGCTTGGTACTGGCTTTAATTTCGACACTTGAATGTTCTGTGTCAATGTTGAACTCAACACTCACTTTGGTTAGCATTAGCGGATGGCACAAAGGGATAAGATCGGCGCATTTTTTGGCTGCCTGTATGCCGGCAATGCGTGCCACTGCCAGTACATCGCCTTTTTTATGCTGACCAGAAGTGATCAGTGCCAAGGTAGAGGGTTGCATAAATACCACCGATTTTGCAAGGGCAATGCGGGTGCTGATGACCTTGTCGGAGACATCAACCATTTGCGCATCGCCTTTATTGTTAATATGGGTTAGTTGGCTCATTGGCTTAATTCGGTTAGTGCATAAAAATTTAGTATGTGACCTTTTTTGAAGGTAGTGTTTTCAGGTATTTCTACCAAGCCATCCGCCCAAACGATAGAACTTAAAACATCCGAGCCTTGTTTTTCGTACAAATTGGCTGAGGCGGGCGCACAGGAATGGTCTAATTTTACCCTGACAAATTCACGTCTTGGTCTGGGTTTGTGCCAATCAAAATTACAAGACACTTGACTGGTTTTGTTTTGATAATCACACACACCTTGCATTTTTTTAATAAAAGGACGCACGAATAAAAAGAAGGTGACCATTGCTGATACGGGGTTTCCGGGCAATCCTATGAAGGCTGTTTTGCCTATATGTCCAAAAGCCAAGGGTTTGCCAGGCTTCATTTTAATGCGCCATAGTGAGAGTTTGCCTAACTGCTCGATGGCGGGCTTGACGTGATCTTCCTCGCCGACTGAAACGCCACCGGTGGTGATGATTAAGTCGCAACTAGATTTGAGGGTGTTGAGTGCGTCAATTGTGGCTTCTAGGCTATCTTTAATATTGCCAAGATTAACAATTTGGCAATTTAGCTGCTTGAGTAGAGCCACCAAGGCATAGCGATTAGAATTAAAAATCTGGCCTTTTTTTAAGGGGTTGCCTGGCTCGATTAATTCATTGCCTGTAAAAAATACACCGACTCTAATTTTGCCAAATACGCTTAACTGGTCGATACCTACAGAGGCAGATAAGGCAATGTCTTCGGGCTTTAATTGTGTGCCGGCGGATAAAATCACAGCATTTTTTTGAATGTCGTTGCCCATTGGCCTGATATTTTCAGCTAATAATAGTGGACGCCAAGTGTTGATGTGACTGCCGTCTGCTGATAGCTCGCATTCTTCTTGCATAATCACGCTATTGGCACCTTTTGGTATGGGTGCGCCGGTGAAAATTCTGGCGGCACATCCTGATGCTAAGGGTTGTCCGATACTGCCTGCGGTAATTCTATCAACGACTTTAAAAGTTAAATTGCCAGGCAGGTTGATTTGATCTTTGCTTAAATGTAGGGCATATCCATCCATGGCACTGTTGTCAAATCCGGGGACATTGATGCTAGAGCAAATATCTTCGCTAAGCACTTGATAGAGGGATTCATCCAGATGTTGTGTATGTGTTTTTGTTGTCACTTTGGCTGATTTAAGCAAGAATTTAAGGGCATCATCAGTGCTTAATAAGGCTTGATTGATTGGGTTGCAGCCATCACTGCTGGATTGATTATTCATAATAAATACCACTTATTGGAATGAGAATAATTGTATCATATAATACTAATATATTGATGTGGTTATTAATGATTAATCAAGATGAATTAACGGCCGTTATTCTTTCTGGCGGTCGGTCAAGTCGCCTTCAAGGCAAAGACAAGGGGCTGATTTTGTTAAATGATAAGCCGTTGATTGCTCATGTGGTTGATGTGGTTAAGCATCAAGTTGGTACTGTATTGATTAGTGCTAATAGAAATATCCAAGCTTATCGGCAGTTTGGCGAGGTGGTTGAAGATGATATGCTTGATTTTCAAGGGCCATTGGCGGGCATTGCATCGGCGCTAAAAATAGCAAAAACACCTTATTTATTGATATGGCCCTGTGATGCGCCGTATATCCATAAAATAACTATTGATCGATTGATTGATGCTATGGATAATAACGATAATGATATTTGCGTGGCTTATGATGGCTTAAGGATTCATCCTACCATGGCATTGATTAAGGTGAGTCTACAAGACAATTTATTGGATTTTTTAATGACGGGAGAGCGGAAACTAGGGTTATGGATTAAGGGTAATGATTTTATTAAAGTAGATTTGTCGGATGAGTTAAAAATCTTTGTTAATTTGAATAGTCCAGAAGATTTTAGGACGCAAGTTTAATCCCAATTGTTGGCTTTAATCGCATCTTTATTGTTGCTTTGAACCCAGTGGCTGCTGTTAAGACTGTGTTCTTTTTTCCAAAAAGGCGCCTGAGTTTTTAACAAATCCATCATAAATTCACACGATTCAAATGCCGCTTGACGGTGTTTACTGGCGGTAATAACCAATACTATTTGATCATTAATTGCCAGCTCACCGACCCGATGAATAATAGTAATATGCTCAAGTGGCCAGCGATTTTTTGCGCTATTAGCAATAGTCGTCAAGGCTTTTTCTGTCATGCCAGGATAATGCTCTAATGTCATTTTTAAAATAGGCTGCTTGTCTAAATCCCTGACAGTGCCAATAAAACTAACAACAGCACCGATGTTACTATTATTTTTACGCGCCAAACTAACCTCTGTGGACAAATCAAAATCTTGCGATTGAATGACAATCTTATTCATATTTTCGGATAGCTTAAAAGGTTTATTTTTCTTCGTGTTTATAGTTACTATCTTGCACGATCAGGAATAATCCAAAGGTAATCCGTCAAATTAATAGAGGATAAACAGGCGCTATTTGGCGTTAAGTTCGCTAATGAATCTGGACAAGCTGGATTTTGATAACTTGCGAGGCTTCTTGGCCAACCTGCTCGAACATGGCAATTTCGACAATTGGTAGATATAGGGTGTATAACTCCTTCAATATAGGGGTTAACGCCTTTATCTAATTTTTCTCCTGCGTTTTTTGGAGTGGCATAAACATCAGTTAGCAAATAGTGTTTCCATGGTCCGCTTGCCTGCGGCAGGTCGGGACGATATGTTGCATAAGGCCCTTCATTTGGCGTGTCTGACCACCATACGCTTTGCATGGTCCAACTGGATAGTTCTTTTGTGTTTATATGCATAGCAACAGACACTAAGTAGTCGCCAACCTCAAAAATCTTGTTGTTAGCCCGTAAACTGGATGTTGTAATGATAGCCTTATCAGCCTCATCAAAATTATTCCAATCTTCTTGGGTGACTTTGTGATAGTAAAACTCTTCCAAACTGTGTACTACTGCTTTTGTGGAGATTATATCTAGGGCTTTATCTCCAGCATAATTATTCACATCATATAAAAATTTAGCAGAAACAGTATCGCCCACTTTCTGCATTCCATCTGGTGATAAGGCTATCAAGGTATTCCATTTTTCATAGCCTGCATAATTAGTATAATCGTCTGGGTAATTATTTTTCCACACGGGTATGGCGGTAATTCCGTTAGCTTTTACTGGCCAGTACATATGTTTTGTTACAATGGATTTTTTCGCCATATTAACCCTCTCGCCTTTTTTATATGCAGCATTGAGGGTTGATTTTAAATAGAGTTTTTTCTGACGAATATCATTCATTGCTTCAATGCTTAATGATTCGGTAGGAATCATGATGTCGCCATTATTAAGGAATGTTTTTCCATCGCAGATGTTTAACGACCCAACTTCATCTGAGCAAATTGCATTTGGATATTTTTGTATTACTTGTAAAGGGATATAATAGGTTGGTGATTTGGTAAAAATTTCTACAATTGACATGTTGTCACGACTGAATGTTTTGAGTGATGTACTTTGCTTTAGTTTTCTTGTTTTATTGTTTTGTACCGTTAATTTATCATTACTGTTAGAAAAAGCAGTATGGCTATTTGGCCAGGTAATCCAAAGTGGCCAATCCGATTTTTCCGAAGATTGCATAATACCTGCCCACAAACTCCAAGCATGCTCTCGAATAAGTTTTTTGTCGCCTTTATCGGTTGCTTTTTGTAAAGCTTCTGTATTTTTATTATAGCCGTAACCTTCGGGAAAAGGAATGTACGTGCTATGTGGTGCGTAAGTTTTAGTAACTTCTGACATGCTTTGGTTACTAAGCATCATTGTGCTTAATATGCTTACTGTTAAGATTATTTTTTTCATTTATTTCTCCTAATTTAATACTTACATTGAACTCTATTAATTATCCTTATTTATACAAAAATCTCTTTAAAATATTTTTTTTAATTTAAGGATGATACTCGGTTTAACAAGTAGAAGGCTAATTTTTTTTTGGTTTTTAGTTAGTTAGTTAGAACACTTGTTTTTAATCAATACAGGGTGTTTTACTAGTTGGAAAATAGCTTTAGTGATTTTTGGTGTAATTAAATGAATGTTGGATTTAAATCTTGGGTATAATCTTGATAAGTTACCCAACGATGGATAGCAACAAACACAGATGTTTACCTGGTTTTTTCTTTAATAAGTCAAAGCAGGTAAGCATTTTTTTTGGCCAACTCAAAGGTGGGTGGGTCGTAATAAGGTATGGAAGCCAGACAGTATGTGTGCATTAATTTGCTTACATGCTGGCTGGCTTTTTTTTGGCTTAAAAAGAAGTGCGATATTAAATAATAAAGGTGGCAAAAAATGAAAAAGTTGGTGATAGTTGGATCGGGAATGAGTGCGATGAAAGTGGTTGATGAGGTGTTAAAAATCGACCCGTTAATGTATCAGATAACCATTATTGGTGCTGAAACGGTGTTGCCTTATAATAGAATTATGCTTTCTCCAGTGTTGGCGGGGGAAAAAGAATTTGACGATATTAAAACCCATGATGAGCCGTATTTTTCGCAAAATAATATCACTTTTATGCCTGGATTTGAGGTGACAACAGTTAATAGAAAGGCAAGATATGTTGAGGTGACGCCTATTGAAAATCAGACGTTTGAACGCATTGATTATGATCGACTGGTAATTTGTACTGGCTCAACACCGTTTATATTGCCATTGCCGGGGAAGGAGCTGGCAGGGGTTGTTTCCTTTAGAGATATTTATGATGTTGAGTATATGAAATCTGAGGCAGGCAAGGGCAAAAAAGTCGCGGTTATTGGGACGGGATTGTTGGGGCTTGAGGCTGCGAATGGGTTGAACGAGCTTGGGTTTGATGTGACTGTGATTGGCAATATGAATTCTATTATGAATATGCAATTGGATCCATCCTCGGGGAATTTATTGCAAAAGGTTTTAGAGCAAAAGGCGATTAAGTTTAAGTTGGGGGCAATTAGTAGCAAAATCGTTGGTGTTGATAAGGTTGAGTCGCTTGAATTTGCAGATGGGACGGCTATGGCGGCTGATATGATTGTTATGTCAGTTGGTATTGTGCCGAATGATGCGTTGGCTAAGCGCATAGGGTTGCAGACTGATCGCGGCATTGTGGTAGGTGATACGATGATGACTTCTGATCCGGTTATTTATTCGGTTGGTGAATGTATCAAACATAGGGGGGTGACTTATGGCTTGGTGGCACC
The DNA here is from genome assembly GCA_024280535.1 of Gammaproteobacteria bacterium. Lineage (GTDB taxonomy): Bacteria > Pseudomonadota > Gammaproteobacteria > PS1 > Pseudothioglobaceae > Thioglobus_A. The sequence goes on from JAJRPY010000072.1 coordinate 6,979, forward strand.
ATTATTTGAGCAAGCGCGAGTTTGTGCTGAGCAAGTGTGTGAAGTAAGCCATCATATTTATACCGGTTCTGATATTTCTACAAAACTTAAAGTATCAGGGGTTGATGTGTTTTCGGCGGGGGAATTTGATTGTTTAGAAGATGAGGTTATGTGTTCAAAAGACCATGCGTTAAATACTCGAAAAAGATTGTCCATTAGGAATAATAAATTGGTGGGTGCGGTGCTATTTGGCGATTCAACCGATGGTTTATTTTATTTTGATTTAATCAAAAAAGAAACCGATATTAGCGATATTCGCAAAACCTTATTATTTGGTGATATTAGCATTGATGCAAGTTCTGCAGGCTCCGAAGGGGTTAAAAAAATGACTGATGATGAGCAGGTATGTGGCTGTTTGGGGGTGACTAAGGGGGATATTGTTAATGCGGTTAATAATGGCTGTAGCACCTTTGAATTGTTGCAAGAAGAGACAGGCTGTGCGACAGGGTGTGGTGGCTGCTCGTCCGTGGCCAAGCAAGTGTTTAGTTTTGTGTCGGGCGCTGAGATGGTGGAAAAAGACACATTATGTGACTGCACAACTCATTCAACCCAAGAAGTGCGTCAACACATTAGAGTATTAGAGGAAGTTGTTAATGTGGATGAGGTTAGATCGGCATTAGCATTTGACAATGCTTGTGAAAAATGTGGTGCGGCTATTAATTATTATTTGTCGTCTCAGTTTAACGAAGCGTATCAACATAACGATGATGAGCGCCCGCATAATGAAAAAATGCATGCCAATTTACAAAATGATGGCACTTATTCGATTGTGCCGCAAATGCAGGGCGGGCTAACTACGCCTTCTGAGTTAAAAGCGTTGGCAGATATTGCGATTAAATACGAAGTGCCAACCGTAAAAGTCACTGGCGGTCAAAGGATTGATTTACTCGGGGTTACCAAGGAAAATCTGAATGGTATGTGGGATGATATTGCTGCTGCGGGTATGGAATCGGGCTATGCGTATGGCAAGGCCACAAGAACGTGTAAATCGTGCGTGGGTAAGGAGCATTGCTTGATGGGTACGCAAGATTCAATGGGCTTGTCAATTAAAATGGAAGATGCGGTTTGGTCGCATTTTATGCCGCATAAATTCAAAATGGGGGTGAGTGGTTGCCCGCGTAATTGTGCTGAATCAACCATTAAAGATTTTGGCGTTATTTGTACTGAAAAAGGCTATGAAATCCATGTGGCAGGGGCTTGTGGTATTCGTACTAAAGCTTGTGTAAAAGATAGATTTTTTAGTACGGAAAGTGAAGTGGTTGAATATCTTAAGGCTTTTGTGCAGCTTTATCGTATGGAGGCAAATTACCTAGAGCGAGTGATGCATTTTGAAGAGCGGGTTGGCTTGGACTATATTCAATCAAAATTAGACACGCCAGAAAAAATCAAACACTGGGCGGCGCAATTGCCTAAAACGATTAAAAATCCGTGGGTAACGGTTAATCACGGCAGTCAAAAATCGGCTTAATTTAAGGAAATATTGTGGAAAATAAATTAACTATATTGTCATTCAAGGGCAAATATCGAATCTTGCATTTGACTTGGTTTGCCTTTTTTATGACCTTTGTCGTTTGGTTGGGCTTAGGTCCGATGATGCCTTTTATTCAAGAGGCATTAGGTTTAACAGAGCAGCAAGCCAAGGTATTATTAATTCTTAACATTGCCATAACCATCCCCTCAAGAATTATAGTGGGTATGTTGGTTGATAAATATGGCCCTAAGGTGCTATTTCCTGCTATTTTGATTTTAGGCGGGCTTATTTCAATTGCATTTAGCTGGATGCAAACTTATGATCAATTGGCGCTACTACGATTTTTATCAGGCTTTATTGGCGCAGGTTTTGTCGTGGGTATTCGTATGATTTCTGAATGGTTTCCTGCTAATCAAACAGGTATTGCTCAGGGCATTTATGGTGGCTGGGGTAATTTTGGCTCGGCAGGTGCTGCCATTACTTTGCCATTTATAGCCAGCAGTTTTACAGGCGATGAAGGTTGGCGTTATGCGATTAGCATGGCCAGTATGGTGGCTATTTTTTATGGTGTGTTTTATTATTTCAATGTGACCAATACGCCGAAAAGTTCCACTTATTTTAAGCCAAAAAAATCCGGTGCGATGGAGGTGAGCAATATCAAAGATTTGGTATTGTATATTTTGATGAATGTGCCGTTGTATTTGGCATTGTGGTTATTAACATGGAAATTGTCTGCTGATAATATGGGACTCATTTCAACACTGGCTGAATGGATTGTATATGCGGTGTTGGTGCTGGTTTTTTTGGCTCAAGTAGCAAAAACTTGGAGTGTTAATGCACAAAATTTGCACAATTCGGTGCCTAAGCAACATCAATATAAATTTAAACAAGTGGCAATTTTGGATTGGGCGTACTTTGTTACTTTTGGGGCTGAATTGGCAGTGGTGTCGGTGTTGGCAATGTTTTATGTGGATTGGTTTGAACTGCCTAAAATTACAGCTGCATTATTGGCAGCCATCTATCCGTTTATTAATTTATTTGCAAGACCAGGAGGTGGTTATTTAAGTGATCG
>JAJRPY010000073.1 GCA_024280535.1 Gammaproteobacteria bacterium
CGGTTTGCTATTTTTTCCATTAGCTGTATTGTTGCTACTGCAGTGGCTCATCTTCTTTTAGGCAGCATGTTTGCAGTGGGCATTTCAGGACTGGTTTTCGCCTTATTATTGGCCTACGGCATGATGTGGCCCAATCGAGAAGTGTATTTGTTGTTGCCGCCAATTCCCGTGAAAGCCAAATACTTGGTCATGATTTATGCTGCCATTATGTTTATTAGCATGTTGGGTTCTGCAGCAAGCTTTATCAATCAGTTGGGTTATCTTGCTGGTCCATTGTGTGGTTATTTATTGATTCAATATTGGCGAGGAAAACCTCCTTTTAACAAGAAGCCAGCCAAAAGAAACGCCAAGATTTATCGAGTGAAATAATGACAAAACAAGAAAATACTGTATCGCTTAAAAACATTATCAAAGCCAGTAAAAATGTATACCAACATTTGTCGCCAACACCCTTGCGCTATTATCAGCAATTAGGTGATTCAATAGGTGCGAAAGTTTGGCTTAAACATGAAAACCACAACCCCACCTGTGCCTTTAAAGTACGTGGTGGAATTAATTGTGTCGCTCAATTGAGCAAAGAACAAAGACAAGCAGGGCTTTATACTGCATCTACAGGCAATCATGGACAAAGCATTGCTTATGCAGCAAAATTGTTTTGCGCCAAAGCCGTTGTCTACGTTCCTAAGAATGCCAATTCTGGTAAAGTGGCAGCGATGCAATCTTATGGTGCAAAAGTTGTGCATTTTGGAGATAACTTTGATCAATGTAGAGCGGCAGCATTAGAAGCAGCCAATCAAAAAAAAGGCTTATTCATCGGCCCAACCGATGATATTTTAATCAATGGTGTCGGCAGTTATGGTTTAGAAATCATGAATGATTTACCTGATGTGGATGTCATTATCGTACCAGTTGGTGCAGGAAGCGGAATTTGTGCAACAGCAATGGTCGCAAAAACCATCAATCCGGATATCAAAATCATCGGCGTACAATCGGCTCAAGCCCCAGCGCAACAACTCAGCTGGTTAAATCGAGAGTTAATAGAGGCTGACAACACCACCATTGCCGAAGGCGTGGCAACCGGCGTACCCTTTATCAATACCCAAGAAATCATGTGGAAAGTTGTCGATGAATTTGTCTTGGTAGATGACAAAGACATCATAAAAGCCAATAAAATTTTGATTGAAACCACCCACAACCTCATCGAAGAAGCCTCAGCATCAACCTTCGCCGCAGCCCTGCTACTTAAAAAACAACTCAAGGACAAAAACGTAGTTTTGGTGATGAGTGGGGGCAATATCTCTATGCAGAATTTGGGCAAGTTGTTTTTTGGTAGTAATTGTGGATAAAAAGACTGTTGGCTTATTTTTTATGGAGAATCATATATGAAATTATTTTGTTTGTTTGTTTTTTTATTTCTAAATATATCTTGCGCTGTAAGACAACCGAGAAAAATAGATATTAATTTATATAAGCAAGGCTTAGAAATAATGGAATTGCAAGTTCCAAAAAAAATAGCGATTGAGGAAAAACTTTGTATTGATTTAACATCAAATATTTCAGAGGAACAACTTCTATATTATAACTCGAACAAATGGGTACCTGCGGGCTATAAGTATAATTTAAAAGATTTAATCAATTTAAGTGAAGCATTTAAAATTTGTTCAGGTCAAAATTTGAAAATTTATCATATATATAGTGGGTTCAGTTCAGGTACTAAAGGTTATTTTTCTCTTCCATTTGCTTATTATGCAGGTTTTTCAACATTATCTGCATCTTTTCAATGTGAAAACAACTTAATACAGATCAACTCTAGTCAAATGAGTGAGGTTAAAAAAAATAAAAATTTTAAAAATAAAGATTCTGAATATTTAATATTAGCTGTAACATATCTCTCTATTAACTCTGCGCTTAATGATATAAAGCAGAAATACGAAAAATTAATAGAGGGTGATTGCAGCACGTAGGTTGAGCCAAGCTTGTGCAGCCCAGCGGTAGGCTTTCGATAAGCCTACCTTCCAACAAAATTTAATTCGTTTATTCAAAAAACCAATTTAGGATTTTTATTTTCTATAAATAGCATAGATACCGTGCTACCATGTCAAAATTACTGATTTTCATTGAGAACCATTATGAGAATACCAACCCATAGAGAGCCAACCCATGCAGGAGAAATGCTAAAAGAGGAATTTCTTGTGCCCATGAATATTAGTCAAAGAGATTTAGCGGATGCTATTTATGTTTCTTATCAAAGAGTCAATGAGTTGATTAATAAAAAAAGAGGCATTACACCAAGTACAGCTCTACGTTTGGCTAAGTATTTTGGAACTTCAGCGGATTTTTGGCTGAATCTACAAATTCGCTATGACATTTTTAAAGCACAACAAGCAGAAAAAGCCGAAATCGAATCTATTCAAGAATTCAAGAAAATGGCTTAACACCAATATGTCAAAAAAACACATCGTTATCGTAGAAGATGAGCCCAGTATCTTGGCCAATTACCAAGCGGCTTTGCAGCGTCAAGGTTATACTACCCAAGGGTTTGAAGAATTGCATTTGGCAAAAAAAGCGTTGGGACAATCCTTGCCGGATTTGGTGATTATTGATGTGGGATTGGGAGATGAGCCGGATGGTGGGTTTGAGTTGTGTCGATTTTTGCGTTCAC
>JAJRPY010000074.1 GCA_024280535.1 Gammaproteobacteria bacterium
ATTTTTCTTCGGCTATTTTTTTTGCTTTCAAGGCGGTTTGTCTAGCAGCCTTTTCTGCGGCTGCTTTTTCTTCGGCAATGCGTTTTTCTTCGGCGGCTATTGCTTGCTCAGCGGCCAGTTTTTCTTCGGCAATACGTTTTTTTTCAGCGGCTAGGGCTTTTTCAACAGCCAGTTTTTCTTCGGCAGTGCGCTCAACTTCCAATTCTTTTTCTTTTTCGGTGAGTGCAGGTAGGCCACTAATGCCTGATGTGTCGATATTGGTGAGTTTATCATCATTAAAAGTGAGTATTAAATGATAATAAATATCGTCTTTTTGATGCAAAACTGAATGGTTGAGATAGTCCCATTGATTATTATGAAATGGATCAATGATACTTGGTGAGCCAATTAACGCCTGAACTTGAGCTGGAGACATATCCAGTTTAAGTTGGTTGATTTTAAATCTGCTTAACACCGAGCCTTGGTGAATGTCATTTTTATAAAAAGTCGGCAATGACAGCCCGAAAAACCCTGGCACGTCAGGTACAGAAGGCGAGCAGGCAGATAAAAAAGGTAGAGATAAGATAGTTAAAGTTAGTTTGTTCATTTGCAATTAATTGATTAAAATGATTAAAAATATTTAACTGATTTTACCTAAAGGATGGGAATATGGATGCTCAAGATTTAAAAACTGTTGGACTTAAAGTGACATTGCCCAGACTTAGGATTTTAGAGATTTTAGAAAAGGGTGAAAATCGCCACATGAGTGCTGGAGATATATACCGTACATTGGTTATGCAAGGGGAAGAAGTGGGTGTGGCAACTATTTATCGGGTGCTGACTCAATTTGAAGAATCGGGCATGATTAATAAACTAAATTTTGACAACGGACAAAGCGTGTATGAATTGTCGAATGCCGAGCATCATGATCATTTGCTGTGTGTTAAATGTGGCAAGATTGATGAATTTAATGATGAGGTGATTGAGCAACATCAGCATGATATTGCCATTCAACATGGCTATCAGTTAACGGACCATTGCTTGTATTTGTATGGTCTGTGTCAAAATTGCCAATAAATAACGATTATTTTGGAAGATTTTATTATTAGGGCGCTGATTGCGGCACTGGGTATTTCTATTATTACAGGCTCACTGGGGTGTTTTGTGATTTGGAAGCGGATGAGTTATTTTTCTGAGTCTATTGCGCATTCGGCTTTGCTGGGGGTTTCATTAGGGCTGGCTACTGGTCTGGGTATTCATATTGGCTTGGTTGTTATTGGTGTTATTTTTGCCAGTTTGATTGTGATTTTGCAGCAAAGAAATATTTTATCAAATGATGCTATATTGGGTATATTTTCTCATTTGGCTTTGTCATTGGGTATTGTTATTTTGAGTTTGGTTGATGGTTCGAATACGGATTATTTCTCTCTTTTGTTTGGCGATATTTTATCAATCAACCAGCAGGATATTATTTGGATTTATGTTATTTTAATTGTTGTTGTTGGCTTGCTGTCAGTGTTTTGGCAGCGTTTGTTACTGCTGACTTTAAATGAAGAATTGGGGGTTTCTCAAGGGCTGAATAGCACCATGTATCAATTATTGTTTATGCTGATGATTGCCTTAACAGTGTCGGTTTCTGTGCAAATTGTGGGCGTGTTGTTGATTACCTCGCTGCTAATTATCCCCCCTGCTGTGGCTAGAATGTTTGCGCGTACGCCAAAAGCCATGGCGTTCCAGTCAATTGGCGTGTCTATTGTGGCTGTGTTAATGGGGCTGGGGGCTTCGTTGTTTTATGATTTAGCCACCGGCCCCATGGTTGTGATTGCTTTGGGCGGGTTGTTTGTGGCTTCTCAATTATTGCCAACAAGATTAAGCTAAAGCCTCGTTTAAATCGGTCAGTTGGTTGGTTTGTTGCTCGACAATTAAAGGCTCAATAATTGAGGCCAAATCGCCTTCCATAATTTCTGCCAATTTGTATAAAGTGAGGTTAATGCGATGATCGGTAATGCGCCCTTGTGGGTAATTGTAAGTGCGAATCCTTTGGGAGCGGTCGCCACTACCTACTAATTCTTTTCGTGTTGATGCTTGTTCTTTGTGTTGAATTTGTTGTTGAGCATCTAAAATTCTTGAGGCAAGTACAGACATTGCCTGAGCCTTGTTTTTGTGCTGTGAGCGTCCGTCTTGGCACTCAACCACCGTGCCTGTGGGAATGTGGGTAACACGAACTGCCGAATCGGTTTTGTTGACGTGTTGCCCGCCAGCACCACTGGCTCTAAAGGTATCAACTCTAACATCACTCATATTAATGTTAATTTCTGCAATATTTTCAACTTCTGGCATCACCGCAACAGTGCAAGCGGAAGTATGTACGCGCCCTTGGCTTTCGGTTTCTGGTACGCGTTGAACTCGGTGCGCGCCGGATTCAAATTTAAGTTTTGAGTAAACATCCGTCCCGGTAATGCGGGCAATAATTTCTTTATAACCGCCGTGCTCACCGGCATTAGAGCTCATAATTTCTAGTTGCCATTTTTGTTTTTCTACATAGCGAGCATACATTTTAAACAAATCGCCAGAAAAAATAGAGGCCTCGTCACCCCCCGTGCCTGCGCGAATTTCAACAATAATATTACGAGAGTCGTTTGGGTCTTTGGGCAATAAGGATTTTTTAAGCTCAAGGTCTAGGCGATCTAAACATTCCTTGGCGTTATTAATTTCCTCTTTAGCCATAGCCTTCATTTCTGCATCCTCTTCTTCAAGCATTATTTTGGCATCGTTAAGATTTTGCAAAGTGGATAAATAGTCTTGATATTGATCATTGACTGGTGTTAATTGTGAATATTCAATAGAAAGCGCTCTAAATTTGTCAGCATCACTAGCCACTGCTGGATCGCTAAGCATAGCACCCACTTCTTCAAGGCGCATGGACATTTGTTCTAATTTATCAAGGATTGACTGGTTCATTATTTTTTAATATTAGGGATGCAACCTTCACACTGATTTAGCTTGTCAGGTGAAGTTTGCTTGATGTTTTTAAAGGTGGTATGGAGTATTTTATTGGTTAGTTGATCGGCCAATTTTTTAATAATTTGCTCACCATTGCCACCATTTTTAAGGCGTTTTAAGGCATCATTCAGTACAGCATTTTTGATTTGATTGGCATTCGTTCGATAGTGTTGAAGCAGTTGCTCGTTGGGTAAAATTGACAGCCATTGGTTAAAAATATGGGATTGTTTAATGATAATTTCTTGTGCCAATACTTTTTCTTTTTCACGAGAATCGAGGTTATCACTCACTACTTGTTCTAAATCATCAATGGTGTAAAGATAGACGTTATCCAACTGCCCAACTTCGGGCTCAATGTCTCTTGGGATGGCAATATCGAGCATAAATATGGGCTTGTGCTTGCGTTGTTTGAGTGCGCTTTCAATTAAGCCCTTGCCAATGACTGGCACCGAGGCGGCAGTGGATGAAATGATAATATCAGCCTGATGAATAATGTTTGAAAATTGTTTTAAACTAACGGATTGTGCATGATACAGGTCGGCAATTTTTTTGCATTTTCAAGGGTTCTGTTGGCAACAATCATACTGCGAACGCCTTGTTGATTTAGGTGTTGGGCGCAAAGTTCTATCATTTCTCCGGCGCCAATCAGTAGCACGGTTTGTTCGGATAAATCGGTAAAAATCTTTTTGCTAAGTTTAACGGCGCAATAGGCAACGGATACGGGTGATGAACCGATTTGGGTATCGGTACGGACTTTTTTGGCGGTTGAAAAGGCGTGTTGAAATAATTTTTCTAATGTTTTGTTTAGGGTGCCGGTTTGTTTGGCGGTGTGGTAGGCGTCTTTTAATTGACCTAAAATCTGAGGTTCGCCCAAAACTAATGAATTAAGCCCGCAAGCCACATTGCAAATATGTGAGACTGCCTCATCTGATTTAAAATAAATCAAATAAGGGTCAATTTCAGCGCTGGGAATGTTGTGTGTTTGTGATAGATAGTCGGCTAGAATTGCCTCGGCGTTCTCATCCTTAATGACAGTATAAATTTCTGAACGATTGCAAGTGGACAAAATAACACAGGCCTCAACGCCTTTAATGGCATATAATTTTTGCAATTCAGCCGTGAGCAAATTGGGGGCAAATGCGACACGCTCACGCACCGCAACAGGCGCTTGTGCATGATTAACACTTAAAATAACAATGCGTGACATAAACCCCGAGAACAATGATAAATAAGCGCTTGATTATACCTAAGTCGTGGTTTTTTAGGTATTTGCTATTCACCTTGGGTGTTAAAATAGTTACCCTTATGAAATTACTTTTAGCCAGCTTGGTTTTATTGCTGTTGCAAGGCTGCTTAACACAGACAGCACAACCGCAACCAGCCATATTGACGAGTGATATTCCTAGCCAGTGGCAGCTTGAAGGTAGGATTGGTGTGGTGTCGTATAACAAGGTGCAAAGTGTCGGCGTTGAGATTAAATTTAACCAATCAATGTTTGAAGCAACGTTAATGGGTGCATTAGGTTTGGGGCAGATTACGATTGAATCTGGGCCTCGGGGTGTATGGGTAAATCGTGTGCAAATAGCGCAGCCATTAAAGACTTGGATGAGGCAAAAATTTGGCTGGTATTTTCCGATTAAGCACTTAGGAGAGGTTGTTTTTAAGCATAGAATGGCTGCTGATGAGTGGTCTGTTGAGAAAATGACTTTTCAACAAATTCAAGGGCAGTATTATCCTAAACTGGTCAAATTTAAGCATAAAACTCAGCCGATTAATATCAAGTTATTGGTTCAAAATATTATTAGAGAATGAGTTTTAAACAAGGTGGACTAGCATTGGTGTTAGAGCTTCTAAAATACCCAATGAAACCTGTAAATAAGGGCTTAGATTACTGCTGATATTGGCGTAATTCAGCTGCCAAACAAGTGCTCTTATTTTTGTTAATAATAGCGATATGCTGGCGCGCCTGCTGAATTTTTCCTTGTTTAACTAGAATACTGGCCATTTTATTTTCAACAGTGCAATTGTATTTTTGATAATATTTATATATATCAAGCGTCCATTGCCCAAGGCGGGGTACTTGAACATAGCTGTATTTGACAATTTGATCAAATGTTTGTTGGAATTTTTCTTTTTTTCCGGCATTTATATAAATTTCTGCTTTCATTCTTAATGTTAGTTGGCGATAACCTGGAGTGGCAATCCGTTCAAGCCTTTCTAATACACTAAGTGCTTCGTCATAGTGCTTATTGACTGCCAAACCCAGAGCATGATTAGAAATTGCATGATTGTAATTTGGGAAATCGTCCAATAAGTATTGGTTAAGCAGCAGGGCTTCTTTTGTCTTTTGGTTGCCAAGCCTTACACTCACTCTTTTGTTGATTAATGGAATGAAGTGTGATTGGCTAATGATAGAGCCTATCTCTGTTATTTCCGAGGTATCACTCAGTTGAGCATACATCACAATCCAATTAGCATAAATAACCACAATAACTGCCATAACTGTCACTACCAAACTCTTCATTGCGGTTTGATAAGTATTGGCTGCTTGAATAGGAATGATTTTTATAGGTTCGATAAACTTTTCTGAGCGTTGTGCAATCATACCTAAATACAAGCCAAATAATAATGATGGCATGATTAATTGATAAGGAAAAGATAATTGCATTTGCACAAAAGAGCCGCCAATTGCTGCCCACATTAAATAATAAAACCAGGCGTGGATTTTGTTATCAAGTTTGACAATGTTAAATAACCCAATGAGTGTCATAATCACACTGCCAACAAAAAGTAACAGACCTGTTAAACCCAGCTCAACGCCGAGTTGCAATAAATCGTTGTGTGCTTTGTCAGCAGTAGAAATTCCATAAGCGCCTATAATGTCGCTTTGGTAAAACCAAGAGCCCAAACCTGTGCCAAAAATTGGCGAGGTTTTAATCATATCAATGGCCACTACCCAAATTTTAAAACGAGCTTCTGCTGAGTTTTCAGCAGAACCTATAACATTGCTCACAGTATGGGAAAACAAGTCAAGACCTTGAGTGTTAAAATTAATCAATACTATAAACAACAAAAACGCAAAAATACTGGCCAGAGTTTTGGTTTTGTCCCAACTTATCCATTGACTAAGGGTTTTGCGTTTGAGTATTAAAAATCCAGCTAATAATGTAATTTCAATACCAATACTCAGCCAACTGGCGCGC
>JAJRPY010000075.1 GCA_024280535.1 Gammaproteobacteria bacterium
CTTGGTTATTTGTTTAAGGTGATTTTCTTAGCGTCATTGATATGATTAACAGTGACGTTTAAATTGTGTAAGTGTCCATCTTTAATATCATAAATAAATCCATGAATGGCAAGGCTTTGCCCCTCTCTCCACGCCTTTTTAATTGAGGGGATTTGGCATAAATTCCGAACTTGCTCGATGACATTAATCTCACATAGTCGGTCAATTTGATGGGGTTTTGAGAGTGCTGAAAGCTCATGTTTGGCGCGCTCATAGTGCTGTCGAATGGGTTGAATCCAGCAATCAATTAAATCTGGGTTGGTTTCATTCATAGCGGCTTGAATACCGCCACAGCCATAATGCCCATTAACGATAATATGCTTGACTTTTAGCACTTCAACGGCGAATTGAATCACAGCAAGCACGTTAATATCGTTAGCGTTGACCAAGTTGGCAATGTTACGATGGACAAAAATGGTACCGGGATCCATTTTAACCAGCTCATTGGCAGGAACGCGACTGTCTGAGCAGCCAATCCATAGATAGTCGGGTGATTGTTGATCGGACAAACTAGAGAAAAAATTTGGATTCGAGTGATTAATCTCATCAACCCAAGTTTGATTATTTGCAAAGAGTTGTTGAATATCGGGGTTAATATTGTTTTGATCGCACATTCAAAGCCTTGATTGAGAGTTGTTAAGTGCTTAAAATTTTATCATAGTCAAGGCTGGATGCGTTCAATAGTACAAAATCTAATGGTGTTTTAGGTGTAATAAGTAGATGGCTGGCTGATTGTTACCTATAATAACCATTATTTTTAAAAATTCAGAGGCGTTACAAATGATAAATACCAAAACCATTGCTGGCGTATTATTTGCTATTTTTGCTTTATGGCTTTCAACCGTCGCACCCAGCGCATCTATCGCATGGATGTTGGGTATTTTATTGCTGACTATTTATCTTTTTGCCTTTGAGGTGGTTGAGGTTGATGAGGCAGCTATTACCATTATGGTGCTATTAGGCCTGACATCACTGCCATTTGTTTACAATTTAATGGGGCTTGATGGGGGTTTGGTGGATAATGAAAAATTGTTTGCTGGTTTTTCATCCAATGCGGTTATGTCGATTGTGGCAGTGATGATTATTGGTGCTGGGCTAGATAAAACAGGGCTTATGACGCAAGTGGCTGCTTTTATATTAAGTGTGGGCGGAAAATCGGAAACACGAATTATTCCAATTATCTCTTCAACAGTGGGCTTTATTTCTTCGTTTATGCAAAATGTGGGCGCTGCTGCTTTGTTCATTCCCGTTGTGAGTAGAATTTCTTCGCGCTCTGGCGTGCCTATGTCGCGTTTATTGATGCCTATGGGGTTTACTGCTATTCTTGGCGGCACGATGACGATGGTAGGCTCTAGTCCGCTTATTTTGCTAAATGATTTAATACTGACTACTAACGAAGGCTTGGCACAACAAGGGGTTAAAGAGATGGCAACTTGGGGCTTGTTTTCGGTAACGCCTATTGGTATTGTGTTGGTGTTGACAGGCATTGCTTATTTTGTCATTGCGGGTCGATTTGTTTTGCCGACTGCTAAAGAGGATAAGGTAGAATCGGTGTCTGCGGTTGAGCATTTCCAGCGTGTTTACCACATTAATTATGATTTATATGAAGTCTCTGTGCCTGTTGATAGTAGTTTGGTAGGGATGAAATTGGATGATATTGAAACTATTTCAAAAGTACGAATTGTGGCAGTTCAAGATGTGAATAAGCATAGTTTGGTTGGACATGATTCGGTTAATCGTGGTACGGCGATTGAGGCTAATATGACTTTGGGGCTGCTGACGTCAAGAGAAGATTTGGAGAGTTTTGTGTCGGGTTTTAAGTTGACATTATCGGACAAAATTGAAAAATTTTCAGATCTTTTGTCAACCCAAAATTGTGGCACCGCTGAGGTAGTTATTCCGCCAAATTCAACCTTAATTGGCAAAACTGCCCGAGATGTGTGGCTCAGAAAAACATACGGTTTGGCAATGGTGGCATTGCATCGGGGTGGTGAAACGTTGAAAGAGGGCGAAGGCATACGCGATTTAGCCTTTCAATCGGGCGATACATTGGTGGCACATGTATGCTGGGAAGATTTAGAGCGCTTACAAGGCAATACCGATTTTATTGTGGTGACATCAGAATATCCAGTACAAGAAGAATCGCGCCCTGAAAAAGTTAAGTGGGCGGGCGTGTTTTTTGCATTGGCGTTGTATTTGATTTTATTTACCGACATAAAACTCTCTATTGCGTTGATGACGGGTGCATTGGGTATGATTTTAACCAAGGTGTTGAAAATTGAAGAGGCTTATAGGGCAGTTTCTTGGAAAACTGTCTTTTTGCTGGCCAGTTTAATTCCATTAGGCATGGCAGTATCCAAAACAGGGACGGCATTATGGATTGCGCAAGAAACAGTGGCTGTGGTGGGTAATATGGCGCCGTGGGTTATTTTAACGGCAATTGCTATATTGGCAACCTTTTTTACCTTGGTCATGTCGAATGTTGGGGCAACTATTTTATTGGTGCCTATTGCGGTGAATATAGCGGTTCAGGTGGGGGGAGATCCGGCGGTTTATGCGTTGACTGTTGCGCTTGCTACATCTAATTCATTTTTAATTCCGACGCATCAGGTGAATGCCTTGATTATGGGGCCGGGTGGTTATAAGGTGGTTGATTTTCTGAAAGCGGGTAGTATTATGACTGTGTTATTCTTGGTAGTGCTGATGCTGATGGTTGGATTGGTGTTTGGCTTTGCTTAAATAGGTGGGTAAAACGCTTTGACAAAGTAAAGCCCTTGAGGTTGGGCAGTGGCGCCTGCTTGTTGGCGGTCTTTTGAGGCTAATACTGTTTGCACCCATTCAACCGAGCGTTCGCCTCTGCCGACTTTAAGTAGGGTGCCGACAATATTACGTACCATGTGATGCAAAAAAGCATTGGCTTTAATATCTAATAAAACATCATTATCCTGTTTGCTTAAACGAATAAATTCAATGGTTTTAATTGGTGATTTTGCCTGACACAAACTGCCTCTAAAAGCAGAAAAATTATGCTCGCCTAATAAATATTGAGCTGCCGTATTCATGAGCTCAATGTTTAGCGCTCTAGGTTCCCAGAGAGCATGCTGGGCAATAATGGCTGAGCGCACTTTGGTATTATGAATTTTGTAATGATAGCGCCTAGCATAGGCATTAAAACGCGCATGAAACTGATCATCCACCTGCTTTGCCCAGGTGAAATTCACATCACTTGGTAGATTAACATTGCCACCGAATAGCCAAGCTTTATTGTCGCGAATGGCGCTGGTTTCAAAGTGAATGACCTGCTCAATGGCGTGCACGCCCGCATCTGTTCTGCCAGAACAAAACACCCGCACTGGGTGATTGGCAATGCTAGAGAGGGATTTTTCAACCACTTGTTGCACTGTGCGAATGCCAGATTTTTGCAGCTGCCAGCCATGAAAGTGGGTGCCCATATATTCAACGCCTAAGGCTATTTTCATCATTGCATGTGTGTAAAATTGAATTAACTATTTTAACCCTATAAATGCAACTTGTGAAAAATGAAGCCACTGGATTAAAAAGAATTTTTGCCGCTTATGAATTTTCAATGAAAGGGCTGAAGGCTTGTTATCAGTCTGAAGCGGCTTTTAGGCAAGAGGTATGGCTGGCAGTGGTATTGTTGCCCCTGGCGTTTGTGTTTGGCAACACGGGTGTTGAGCAGGTGATATTAATGGCGAGCGTATTTTTGGTATTGATTGTAGAAATACTTAATTCAGCTATTGAATCTGTGGTGGATCGAATTGGTAGCGAATATCATTTGCTTTCTGGTGCTGCTAAAGATATGGGTTCTGCGGCGGTGTGGTTGTCGCTAGTGCTGCTAATTTTGACATGGTTGATTATTCTAATTTAGCAGACCAGCTGGGTGAGTCGGTTGAGTGCTTTGTTTTTGACTCGATACCGAGTACCAATGATTATTTAGCCCAACAGGCTTTTTGCAAAAAAACCCAAGTGTGTATTACTGCTGAGCAAACTTGCGGGAAGGGTCAGCATGATAGACGCTGGCTGAGCCAAAAAAATAGCAGTATTACGCTATCAATCCGTTATGTGTTTCCTAGCCATATTTCATTGAGTGGGCTAAGTTTGGTGGCAGGGCTGGCATTGGTTAGCGTGTTAGCAGAATACGATATTGCTGGCTTGTCGCTAAAATGGCCGAATGATGTGTATGTTGGGGATAGAAAATTAGCAGGTATTTTGATTGAAAATTCATTACAAGGGGCGTATCAATCAGCCATTATTGGCGTGGGGTTGAATGTTGATTTTGATCAGTCTTTTCAGTGTGATACACCTTGGGTTGATCTTAAAAGCGTCACTTTAACACCAATTAATCAGCTTGATTTAAGCAGGCGGTTAATTAACAAAATGTTGGCGTATATGGAGATGTTTGAGTCGCGTGGTTTCGAGGCATTTTATGCCAAATGGGCAGCGCAGGATTACTTATTGGGTAGGCAAATTCGGCATACAAATCAGGCACAGTTGTTTAGTGGTACGTGTCTTGGGGTAGATCGGCAGGGGGTGTTGTTGGTTGATACTCAATACGGTATTAAACGGATTTATTCGTCGGCGTTTTTGCAGTTTGACTAGTATTAACGGGCGTAGAGTTGACTTTGGTATCGGTCATGGAGATAATGCCCTTAATATTGCCATTGATATTAATCATTTTTGCAAAAATATTGGTTGATTTTTCCAGAGTAATGGCATTGTTTTTGAGTGCTAAACATAATCATTCATTAACTGTTAAAATCGTCAATTATAATCAAGGTTAATTTATGTCTAGTAACACCTTAAATGTGCAAAATATCAGTAAATCCTATGCAGGCAGGGATGTGGTTAATGACGCTTCATTTGTGGTCAAAAGTGGTGAAATTGTGGGGTTATTGGGCCCAAATGGTGCAGGAAAAACCACCTGTTTTTATATTGCTTGTGGTTTGGTTAAGGCAAATTCAGGCGAGGTGCGATTAAATGATAAAAAAATCAACCATCTACCTATGCACAAACGCGCTAATTTAGGGTTGGGTTATTTACCGCAAGAGCCTTCTATTTTTCGCAAACTTTCGGTGGAAAATAACATTATGGCAGTGCTAGAGTTAAACACTAGGCTGGATAAAGCCGAAAGAAAACACCAGCTAGAGGCATTGTTAGCCGAATTTCACATTGAGCATATTCGTCACATTGAGGGCTTGAGTTTGTCGGGTGGCGAAAGACGCCGGGTGGAAATTGCCAGAGCGCTGGCTATGGCGCCTAAATTTATTTTATTAGACGAGCCATTTGCAGGGGTTGACCCAATTTCTGTTAGTGATATTCAGCAAATTATTTATCATTTAAAGGATAAAAATATTGGTATTTTGATTACCGACCATAATTATCGTGAAATGCTAGACACCTGCGACCGCTCATACGTATTGCACAGTGGCACTATTATTGCACAAGGTGACAAGGCAGAAATTTTGTGTAATAAAAAAGTTCGCGAAGTCTATTTAGGCGAGCATGATTAAGCTGGCACCTGATCAGCAAACTGGCAAGCTTAGTTTTATCACACTGGGCATAGAAAGTTCTTGTGATGAAACTGGTATTGGCTTGTATCATAGCGAAAAAGGTCTGATTGGTCATCAGTTGTTTTCACAAGTGGCTATTCATGCTGAGTATGGCGGCGTTGTTCCAGAGTTGGCATCACGCGATCATATTCAGCGCGTGGTACCGTTGATCAAAGCAGTGCTTAAAGAGGTAGAATTGACCTTGTCAGACATCAGTGGCATTGCCTACACAGCTGGGCCGGGTTTGGCGGGTGCATTGCTTGTGGGCAGTGCCGTGGCAAAATCCTTGGCTTGGAGTTTGAATATTCCCTCGCTTGGCGTGCATCACATGGAAGGGCATTTATTGGCACCTTTATTAGAACAGCAACGCCCCAGTTTTCCGTTTGTTGCCTTGTTGGTATCGGGCGGACATACTTTGTTGATTGATGTGAAGGCCATTGGCGTGTATGAAATATTGGGCGAATCTTTAGATGATGCGGTGGGCGAGGCATTTGATAAAACGGCTAAAATTTTAGGTTTAGGTTATCCGGGCGGGCCAGCACTGGCAAAGTTGGCACAGCAGGGCAATCAACAGGCATTTACATTCCCACGACCGATGATTGACCGCCCAGGGTTAGATTTTAGTTTTAGCGGGCTTAAAACATTTGCCCGCAATACGTTTGCCAAGTATCCCAATCAACAAGCCGATATTGCTAAAGCCTTTGAAGTAGCAGCCACTTCAACACTGATGATAAAGTGCAAGCGCGCCTTGCAGCAAACCAATAGAAAGACGTTGGTAGTGGCAGGGGGAGTGAGTGCGAATGTGTCTTTGCGTCAAACATTGGATGCGATGGGCGTGAGCTTAGGTGTTGATGTGTTTTATCCACGACAAGAATTTTGCACAGATAATGGTGCCATGATCGCATTGGCAGGGCATTTTCGTCTGAGCAAGGGGCAAGTAACTGCTACTGCTGAGATTGGTATTCGACCAAGATGGTGTTTAGAAGATTTGGAGGCAGTATGAGTCAGTTGGCCAAAATATTAACACGCGCTTTAATGGGGCTGGATGCACCTATCGTTACTATTGAGGTGCATATTTCAGGTGGTTTACCTGGATTTTCAATTGTAGGGCTACCCGAAGGTGCGGTCAAAGAAAGCAAGGATAGAGTGCGTTCGGCAATTATGAACTCAAACTTTAAAATGCCCAAGGGACGCATCACCGTTAGCCTAGCACCTGCCAATCTGCCCAAACGTGGTGGGCGCTATGATTTGCCTATTGCCTTAGGTGTGCTAATTGCTTCGGGGCAAATCAAGCCCAGTATTGACATCACAAAATTTGAATGTTACGGTGAGCTTGGATTAGATGGGTTATTGCATACAACAGAAGGATTATTGCCCGCGATTATTGAGGCCAGCAAGGTCGACCATGGCGTGGTTGTACCTATGGATGATTACCCGCATTGCGCTTTGGTTGAGCAAGCGAAAATCGTACCTGCCAAGCACTTATTGCAAGTTTGTGAATTTTTAGTCGGGCTGAATACGCCTCAAAGTCCAGCCATTCAAACAAAAACCCAGCCCACATACGAGAATGATTTTTCTCAAGTCAAGGGTCAGTATCACGCCAAGCGCGCTTTGGAAATTGCTGCAAGTGGTGGGCATAATTTGCTTTTAAAAGGCGTGCCAGGCTCGGGAAAAACCATGTTGGCAGAAAGATTGCCCTCAATTATGCCACCATTAAGCACCGAAAAAGCCTTGCAACATGCGGCCATTTGTTCAGTGGCCAACAAAACAATTGACGTAGCACAAATGTATGTACGACCTTTTCGGGCACCGCACCATTCTTCGTCAGCCGTGGCATTGGTTGGTGGTGGCTCAAATCCCAAACCGGGGGAAATTTCTTTGGCGCATGAAGGGGTACTATTTTTAGATGAATTGCCAGAGTTTCCACGCCACGTACTAGAAGCATTAAGACAGCCGTTAGAGAGTGGCGAAGTGCATGTTTCTCGCGCTCAACAGCAGGTGATTTTTCCGGCAAATTTTCAGCTAGTTGCAGCCATGAACCCATGCCCATGTGGTTATTATGGTGATGGCACCGCTAAGTGTCATTGCACTGAAGATCAGGTGAATAAATATCAGATGAAAATTTCAGGCCCTTTGCTGGACCGTATTGATATGGTGCTAGATGTGCCGCCATTGCCAAAAGAATTGTTGTTGTCGCAACAAAATGAGGGAGTGGAAAACAGTGAAACAATCAGGGCTCGCGTATTGGATTGTTATAATCGGCAATTGCAAAGACAGGGTAAATTGAATGACCAACTGGATACGGACGAGGTGGATAAGTTAATTGTGTTGAATGCTGAGAATAAGCAGTTATTGGAAAGTGTGATTGACAAATTACAACTGTCAGCACGAGCCTATCATCGAATTTTAAAAGTGGCTAGAACCATTGCTGATTTAGACCATGCGCAGGCAGTTGATCAGCAACATTTAATTGAGGCAATTGGCTATCGACGACATAATGGATAAAATAGTTACTTATTAATTTATGGCTTAGTGATAAGAAAAGCCCCTATTTTGATTTAAAATTAACGCTTGAAAACCAGTATCCCAACACCCATTACCACCAACCCAATACCAACCAATTGATGAATGCCAAAGGGTTCAGAGAGTAGCAATATTGCTAATATAATGGTAATAACTGGCCCTAGCATGCCCATAATGCTGGTTTGTAATGGGGAAATTCTGCGAATTGCCTCACTAATAAGAAAACTGGGAATAACCGTGCTGAAAATTGCCAATAATAGCACCCACATCCAAGCACTATCACTGACTGAAACCTGAGATATGTCAAATAATAAAAAATAAAAAAACAGCACAAATACGCTGGAGACACTCATTGCAATTGCGGTAAACAAAACTGAGCCGATTTTGCTGATAATTTTTTGGCTAAACAAAACATAAAACGCATAACTTAGTGCTGATAATAGCACCAAGCTCACGCCAACTTGGGTGTTGCCATTGATGCTATTTTCCTGATCAAACATAATCCACAATCCCAAATAAGTGGCAAGTAACACCACAATAATACGCTTGGTTATTGGTGTGGCAAAAAATAACGCCCCTAAAATAGCCGTAAAAATTGGGTAAGTAAATAAAGTCAACCTTTCCAGACTGGCAGAAATGTATTCAAGCCCCTTTAAATCTAATAAAGACGCCAAAAAATAGCCAATAAAACCCAACCCAACAATGCTTAAAAAGTTGACACCAGCCAACGCCTTGAAAGTATTTTTTCTGTAAAAAAGATAGCCCAATATGCCCAAATAAATAGGCAACGAAATGGCCATACGTAGCATTAATACTGTGTCACTATTTAACCCTTCAGCATAGGCTAATTTAATAAAAATAGACTTCAGGGCAAACAAAAAAGTACCTAAAAACGCTAACAATAACCCTAAAGAAATGTTGTGTTGCGCGTTATTGTTGGATTTTGTGATTATGATGGGCTTATTTTTTTGAAAAAATGATTATAGGCTAAAAAATATGAATTGTTGGTTAAATTAACAAGATCTGGTGTTGTGCTATCAATGCGCTTTCAAGCCAGTGTTTACTTTATTTAGGATGGGTTAAATAAGAGATAATAGTCTTATGAAGCATATTTTAGAGTCTTATCGGCAAACTTATACTTACGATGTAGGGGGTAATGTAACTTGTCTTGTGCATCAAGCAAATAGTAGTGCTTGGCAGCAAAATATCAATATTTATCCAAATAATAACCGAGGTACTGAAACCAAACCATCTGCTGCCGACTTTGATGCTAATGGTAACCTGCTAATTTTAAACCACATAGGCACCTTAGATTGGCATTACAATAACAGTCTAAACAAACTCACCAAAGATGATAAAAACACCGTAGAGTATTATGTTTATGATTATCAAGATAGGCGTGTTCGCACTGTGCTTGAATCTGGTCAGAAAAAACAAAATCGAAGAGACTATTTGCCTTCGTTAGATATTCTAACTGGCAATAAACAACAAGCCAATACCTTGCATATTGGTACCCACATCCTTGCTGAAATAGACAAAGATACTATTCAAATCTGCTACCAGCTTGCTAGCCATTTACAATCCAACACTTTGGCACTTAACGATCAAGCCCAAGTTGTGAGTTTTGAACATTTTTATGCTTATGGTGGTACTGCGCTTATTGCTGGTAAAAATCAAGCCCAAGTTGCGCAAAAACGTTATCGTTATACGGATAAAGAGCGAGATGATGGCAGTGGTTTATGCTATTACGGTGCCCGATATTTGGCTCCGTGGTTGGCAAGATGGATTAATCCTGATTTAGTGGGTGCGGTTGATGGGTTGAATTTGTATGGCTATGTAGGGGGTAATCCGCTTAAATATACCGACCCAACAGGGAATGTTAGGGTGTATGAAGTGAATGAGTTGGGTGAGCCTCGGCAATTGGACATACTAAAACCTGTTGACAACACCTATCACAGCGATCAGTTGTACCCGTATCCCGAGGCCAGTCAACGATTAGAAGAAACTGTTAGGCGTTATGATGTGGATAAATATAGTCTATTAGAGGCTAATACAGTATTTGTAAAAAACCCATATAATGGGGGGGATTCAATCGTGAGAACGAGTTTTAGACAGGGTGCTAACAATTTTTTAAATGTGATGGATTTTGCAACAGGAGAATTGTCATTTATTATCAATTCCAGAAGGTCAGATTTTGCCTTGACAGCAACTGAGACAATTGCTTATCAATATGTAGGCATGATGAAAATTACTGGTGCAACGGGCATGTTGCCGAAAACTTTTTTAAGGAAAAATGTGTCAAACAAGCTAGCAAAATCCGTGATGGCGCATTATCGAGCGCATGATGATTATCGGCAATTTTTTTGTGATTTTGTTGGGGGTACGGATAATGGCAGATCTTCTAGCAGAGTGGCAGATGCACTGGGTCTTGAAATAGTGACAATACGATTAGAGAGGAACAATGTACGTTTGTATTTGACACCACAACGGATTTTAAGACCTCTGGGTGAGTCTGTTACGCTACCACCGCGTGAAGAAGTCAATAAGGGGCAAATGATGAATAGGATTATAGAAGTGACTAAATTATAAATCGTTTAGATTGCTATCCTTAAGCGCCTAGCGATGACATGGGGTGATTGATACTTGATTTAGACCAATTTTGTTACAATTGATGTTTAAAAACAATCTTATTTTTAATACCCATACTATTTAATAGTGCGCGCATATTTTGATCACTGGTTTCAATATCGCCTTCAACATTCAACAAATTGCTAAGACTTAATGTTGCCTTTAAATGGGTTTTAAGATTGGCATTGGTTTCGGTAATAGCAGCGACTAACTGCTGATTTTCACTATTAATATGCAACTGATAATTGCCTAAGTGCTCGCCCAATATATTAAGATTTTTTACTTGTACAAGCCCTTGTAATGAATTGGGCCTAGTGCTGAAGCTGTCCGCATCCCAGCTGGCATCAAGGTTATCAATTTGCACCATAAATGAGGCAATATTATCAGGCAGCACTGCGAATGTTTTAAGCGTTGTACTTGACAAGGTGCCTGTTGCATTGCTGAGTTGTAGTTGTTTGAAAATATTTATGCCAATATCAAACTCAAGTGCCTGCTGCGTTGTTTGCTCAATATGCACACGCCAGGCTAATTTTGCTTGTAATAATCCCAGCGGGGAAAAATCCCAATCAATCTTGCCCAATTTGGGATTATAAGTGTGACCCTGCCAAATGCTACCTTCTAGCGTGCCGATGTTTAAATTGAGCTGGCGAACTGATGAGGCAAACAAATTCGCAGGTAAATTAGCAATCAAAAAGAAGGCAAAAAAGACTAAAAATAATAAGCTGTATTTTTTCATGGGTGTGTAAAGGTCATTTTTGCATCTACTATACCGTCACCATTGCGCTTAAGGTCGGCATTAATTGCCATAATGCCGTGTCTGCTTTTGAGGGTTTTTAGTCCGTTTAATAATCGAGAAAATCGCATTTTTGTTGCCGTTAATATAAGGTGATTATTACTATCAATGCTGATTTTTTTATGCTTGGTGGCTTTATAAGTTTGGCGAATAATATTTCTGGCTTTGCTCGCAGTCAAGGCTGGGAAAGTGACAGAATTTTGTAATAAGGTTAATGATTGGGATGAGTCGCGTTGCTGCTCAAGTTGTTGATTTAGCGTACTATTTTGGCTACTCAACCAAACCATGCCTAATACAAACAACAAAAACAGCAGTATAGCGCCTCCTAAAGCCAAAAAACTGGCTTTTTTCTTATCGGATAAATCGTGCCAGTTTGTCATTGTAATGTGAGTGTTTGTTGTTTAAATTTAAGGTGCTCAATTGCCGTCTTAGGGCTGGGTTTGGCAGTAAGTTTGGTGAGTAAATCATCATTGGACTTGGCTTGATAACTGTTTGACTGATTTAATTTTTGTTGAATCTGCACCGGCAAATCAACAATGCGTTTAACACTAGGGAATAGTCTTTTAAAAGTTTGTTGATTTGCATTTTGTTGCTGCTGAAGATGTTCAGCTAAATAATAATTATCCACTATTAGTTGAATTGGTGCCAACACCACTAATAACAAAATAACCGCAATACCAATGCGCCATTGTCGTAGCGTTTTTTCCCAATTTTTTAACCAATTTGCATCCAGTAAGTTAATTTGCCGAAGGTTTTTAACATCTAATGACGCAGGAATTGGCTGATACTCGCCCATTGATATGGATGTATCAAACATCGTTTTTTCCATTCTGCCACCCAAAAACTCGCCAAAACGAAATAGCACGCCTTTTTCATCTTCAAGATAGTGCATTTTTCCTTGCTCATTAGGTAGTAGCATAAAATCAATCACGCAACGATCAATCTCTAGCTGCGGGGCTTGCTCGATTTTTTCCTGAAGCTCGACCATCACTTGCTTGTCTATGACAATAACATTGTAATAAAGCTCGTCCGTGGTTTTTTGCACAAGGAAATCTAGGTTCTCAATATCGCTTAATAACACAGGCTCTAATAAGAAAGGAATGGCTTTTTTTGCTTTGGAGAGGCTCATTTTGGGCAATTCAACCTGATGTGTGGACACCAAATTTGAATCTATAGCAATTAGACACCCTTTATCATACGATAATTCGTCAAATACACTGGATTCGTTATAATAAATGATATTCATTAACTGCTATTTTTAAAGTCTTGTATCATTATAAAGGGTTAGCATTCACAAATAGAAATAACTGCCAAAATTATAATCCATGGAAATTACATTACAATTATTAGCAACCAATCAAGTGTATTTACTGGGTACGATTTTTATAGTGTCGTTGCTGGTCGGTAGTTTTTTGAATGTGGTTATTTACCGCCTCCCCATTATGCTGAATAACGACTGGCAAGCCGAATGCGAGCAATCCCCTCTCCCTCAGGCAGTATTTAACCTGTCTTCACCTCGTTCAACATGCCCAAAATGCC